>CAZILT010000043.1:0-2300 GCA_964540185.1 uncultured Dehalococcoidales bacterium | reverse complement strand
CTGGTGGACTCTATAGAAGGTCCCATGCCACAGACTAAGTTTGTGCTTCGCCTCGCAATGGAAATGGGTCTAAAACCCATTGTGGTTATCAACAAAATAGACAGGCGAAATTCGCGGATAGCAGAGGTGCTAAAACTTACCGAGGACCTGTTCTTAGAATTAGCTATCAGTGCTGACCAGCTTGACTTTCCAGTGCTATATGCCAGTGCACGGGAAGGCATTGTTGTAGCTGAATTGGGCACGAAAGGCAAGAATATCACTCCTCTCTTCGAATGCATATTAGAAAAAGTACCACCACCGAGAATTGAAAGTGGGCCATTTCAACTGCTGGTTTCTAATCTAGACTATGACAGCCACAAAGGTAAGATAGCTATTGGTAGAATCTGGAGAGGAAAGGTTGCTCTACACGACCCGGTAGTCAGTGTGGGTGCTGATGGAAGTGTAACTCATTATGAGATTAGTGAAGTGTTTACCTATCTTGGTCTCAAGCACTTGAATGTGGAGGAAGCCGAGGCAGGTGATATAGTAGCTGTGACCGGTATCGACAAAGTCAACATTGGAGATACCATTGCCAGCCCGGAGCAGCCTGAAGCTCTACCACGCATAGAGATTGGCGAATCGACGGTAGAGATGACCTTTGGAGTAAACACCTCACCTTTTGCCGGCCGTGAGGGACGTTTTTGCACCACACGCCAGTTGCGGGAACGACTCTACAGGGAGCTCGAAACTAATCTCAGCCTCAGGATACAGGATACAGATAGTCCAGACACCTTTCTGGTAAAAGGGAGAGGAGAACTACATCTGGCTATCCTGATTGAGACCATGCGCCGGGAGGGCTATGAATTTGAGGTCTCCAGGCCAGAAGCTATCATCAAAGTAGTTGACGGTAACCTTGTAGAGCCTGTGGAGGTTCTTACCATTGATACCAAAGATGAACGTATCGGAGTTTTAACCGAGATGCTGAGCAAGCGGCAAGCTCAGCTTACGGATATGCGCAGCGATGGCCATGATAATGTGCGTTTAGTATTCCATATGCCTACAAAAGGGCTCATTGGCTTCCGTAATGCTTTCTCTACTGCCACACGTGGTGAAAGCATCATGAATACCATTTTTCTTGGCTATGAACCTTATCATGGAGATATAATTTCGACTCGTAATGGGGTACTGGTAGCGTCCGAACAGGGTATAGCTGTTACCTATGGTCTAAATAATGCCCAGGGGCGGGGCTTCACCTTTATTGAACCAGGTACGCTAGTCTACGAGGGTATGATAATAGGGCTGAATTCACGGCCGCAGGACATAGCCATCAACGTGTGCAAAGAAAAGAAGAGGACCAATATGCGCTCGTCTACATCCGATATTGCCGTAAAGCTGACTCCTCCCATACAGTTGAGCCTGGAGCAAGCCATTGATTTTATCAATAATGATGAACTGGTTGAGGTAACTCCTGAGAATATCAGGCTGAGGAAAAAGTTACTCACCCAGGCACAACGATTGAGGGATATCTCTTCTTCTAGGCGAAGTGTAAAGTAATAGACTATGGCTTATCGTTAAAATGGCTGAAATCCCGAATTGATACCCTAATTCACACATTACCCAAAACGTCACAATGTTATAATTAGCGTGGTAGGTTTTCACAAAGGATGACATGAAAACGTAGCCAAATTTTGGAATCACAAGGAGGTGCCGATGTCTATTGCTAGAATTACTGAAATCAAATCATCTTCCCCGGTTAGTTTTGATGATGCGATTAAAAAAGGAATCGCCCGTGCCAACAAGACTCTGAAAAACGTTACAGGAGCGTGGATCTGGAATCAGGAAGTACTGATCGACAAAAAAGGTGAGATATCAGAGTACCGAGTTCAGATGAAGATAACCTTCGTCCTTGAAGAGTAAAAGGAACCACGCCCAAGAAACATCTATCAAGCATCAGGATTCAGACATTTAGAGAGATTGGTCTCGACATTGGCAACGGGACTTCATTGGGCATACGCGGACCTGGCCGTTTTGCCCTATTTCTCTTCGATTGCAGCCGTAGCTGCGTTTTTCTTAACCGATTCTATACCGGCTGTAGCGCTAGTACCGGTAGCACCGCTGGCCAGGTTAAAACAGCTACCTTCTCGCCGACAGCGAGCCCAATCATGAGGGAAAGAACAAGTATGAAATTATGGTTGCTGAATAGCTTGCTGACAATTGCCAATTTCCTGCTTCTATGCCTACTTCTCTTTAGCCAGATATTTCTCCGGGTCTTGATCAAAAGCCTTCTTGCAACCTATGGCACAAAAGTAGTATTTCTTCCC
>CAZILT010000042.1:0-3270 GCA_964540185.1 uncultured Dehalococcoidales bacterium | reverse complement strand
GATAAGGTGAAACATTTCCTCTTTAGAAACAGGGGAAACAACATAAGGAGCCCGCGTTTCAGCTACCGTCTGAACTCGCTCAGTTATATCCCTGATAGCCTTCTTTATCCCTTGCGGAGTTATGCCATGCTCCTTGTTGTAAGTCTCTTGAACCCTGCGTCGGCGGGAAGTTTCCTCTATCGCCTTTCGCATGGAAGTGGTGACTGAGTCAGCATACATTATGGCATGGGCGTTCACATGCCTGGCGGCTCGCCCCATCGTTTGTATGAGCGCTTCCTCGGATCTGAGATAGCCTTCCTTGTCAGCATCGAGTATAGACACCAGGCTCACCTCGGGCAAATCCAATCCCTCACGAAGTAGATTGATACCTACGACTACATCATAAACACCAAGGCGAAGGTCACGGAGAATCTCCACCCTCTCCAGAGTCTCTACCTCTGAGTGCAGGTAATGGGTTTTTATCTCCATCTCCTTGAGATAGTCGCTTAATTCCTCAGCCATCCTTTTAGTCAGGGTAGTCACCAAGCAGCGCTCCCCCTTATCCACCCTGGACTTTATCTGATAGATAAGGTCATCAATCTGCCCTTTAGTCGGCTTAACCTCTACGGTAGGCTCAAGTAACCCGGTGGGACGAATCAACTGCTCCGCTACTTGCTGACTGTGCTCATACTCGTATGGCTTTGGAGTGGCTGAGACATAAACAACCTGGTGGATATGTTCTTTAAACTCATCGAAGTTCAGCGGACGGTTATCCAGAGCTGAGGGAAGACGAAAACCATAATCGACCAGGGTCCGTTTTCGAGCGATATCGCCGTGATACATCCCTCTTATCTGAGGTAGAGTCATATGCGACTCATCAATAAAAAGTAAGAAATCACCAGGGAAATAATCAAGCAAAGTCCATGGTGGGCTTCCAGGGATACGCCGCTGCAGATGCCGGGAATAATTCTCCACTCCGGTACAATAACCCACCTCCTGGAGCATCTCGATATCATAGTTGGTCCGCGCCTCAAGCCTTTGTGCCTCAAGGAGCTTACCCTGACTCTTCAACTCCCTCAATCTCCCCTGCAACTCTTCCTTGATATCCTCGATTGCCGCCATCAATTTATCATGAGGAGTAACGAAATGCTTGGCGGGATAAATATCCACCTCATCGCGCTGGCCGAGTAATTCGCCAGTAAGAGGGTCGATTTCCACGAGGCGATCGATTTCGTCCCCCCAGAATTCAATCCTGAGAGCCGTTTCTTCATAGGCTGGCTGGATTTCCACGGTGTCACCCCGGATGCGAAATTTACCACGGCTGAGCTCAAAATCATTCCTCTCATATTGCATATCCACCAGACGACGAACCAACTTATCCCGTCGATAACTGCCGTCCCTTTTCACATTGAGGGCAAAGCTATGATACTCCTCAGGCGAACCCAAACTATAAATACAGGAAACCGAAGCTACTATAATCACATCCTTGCGCTCAAACAGAGCCCTGGTAGCCGCATGGCGCAGCTTGTCAATCTCCTCGTTAATATCGGTCTCCTTCTCAATATAAATATCAGTGCTGGGAATATAAGCCTCTGGCTGATAATAATCGTAGTAACTGACAAAATACTCCACAGCATTCTCAGGGAAGAATTCTTTAAACTCGGTAGCTAATTGAGCGGCCAATGTTTTATTGTGGCAAATAACCAATGTTGGCCTCTGCACCCTCTCAATAACATTGGCCATGGTGAAGGTCTTGCCACAGCCGGTGACACCCAGTAGAGTCTGCTCCCGATATCCCTTCTCCAACCCTAGGGTCAGCTTATCCACTGCCTGTGGCTGGTCACCAGTAACACGAAAATCAGAAACAATCTTAAACTGAGGCATCTCCACTCATCCTGTGAAATCAAGGTCCTATCTCAATGCTCCTTTTTTGAGCAGTAACGCTTCTTATCAGGGTAACAAAGCTTGCCAATAGCAATTTATCTTCTGATGTTACTTTGCCTTCCTTGTGCCTTTTAATCGCATCATACACAACATGGGTATTGGGAAAGGGTAGTGGTTGCCCATGTTCTTTAAATAGAGACCGCGGATCAAGCAAAACTTCACCACTCGGAAGTTCAGGTAAATGGTAAAAGAAATCTAACAGCTCATCATCAGAAATTTGTTGGGCGAACAATTTCTTTGACCATTCTGACATATTTTGCAATGTATCGGTACTCAATCGCTTTCCCCCTGTTGAAACAAACGTGCCTTTCATGTCCTCTTTAGCAACCTGCAATCTAGGAGAACCTAATCCAACTCTGGCATATTCCATAAGATTTGGAATCGGCATGACTATCCCACAACCGCGAAGGTGCTCCATCAATATCAAATACATATACAGCAAGGCACCTCCTGTTGAATCACCTTCAATTATAGCGAGCCGACTGGCTGGCGAGGGTATGATGACAATGTTCCCAAGTTCTTCGGGACTGACATTGACGACAAGGCCACTTTTCCCATCCTTGTCCTGGAGAATACATAACACGCTTAGAGCATACGCAGTAGGCATCGTTTGCTGAAGGCTCCGTAATTCATCTCTTGCTTCCGATATGGTTAGTCTTGACTCATAGCAAAATCCAATACAAAGCGTTCTAACCTGATTGGATGGCATAATAATGCTTGGGGCGAGAATAAGGTTAGGGGGAATGGTTCTCTTCAGTTCCCACACGCTTATACTCTTTTCAAGCACATCGTTTAATTCATCTCTCGTCAGCAGGGACTTCACCTCGATGGTAGCAAAGACTGCTTCAGGGAAGAATAACTTTCCAGTCCTGAAGTCATTGAGGATCGGTGAGAGAAAGGCGTCGAATATCACTAGATCCTGCTGCTTGCTGGATTTGTTCTCAATATCAAGGAGTATTCCATTTCTCTCAACAGAGTAGCGTGATGGCAAATAGGGCCCTAGAAAATCTTGGAGAACTGCTGCCTCGCGAGCTTCCCCTTTGGCAAGATTATGAGTAATTTTCTTGCTATTTTCGAAGTCGCTGAGCAACTTTTGGGCAACGGTTTTCATCATTGAGGCAAGCATTACTTCACCCTCCTTCCCAATATCATTTCCCTACACTTTCCCAAGAAGATAAAATTTCCCGAGTGGCGGGTGGGTCTTGACCCGAAGTGCCCTACCTCCCAGCCAATTGCTGCAGTGCCTGCTTAACTTTTTCCTCCAAGCGCAGCTCTTTAGAGTCAGGAAGGCTAGCGACAGCTAATTTGCTGCTTGTTCTCGCCATTCCTCACCTGCTGTATTCTTTC
>CAZILT010000041.1:0-2511 GCA_964540185.1 uncultured Dehalococcoidales bacterium | reverse complement strand
GGGAAAAGCGTGCTGTCTTAGCCTCTAAACCCAATTACATTACTCAGGTTCTTGCTGACGGAGCTAACCGGGCTGAGGCTATAGCTAAAGAGACCCTGAGAGAGGCCAAGGAGAAAATGGGGCTCCTTCAGCGCGTTTACTTATAGCAAGTTCGTGATTGAACTGCCGTCGTCCTCAGGATTTCCTGTGTTTGTTGACAAATCTAGCCATTCTCCTGAGAACCTCTTCAATATTGGCTAAGGGAGTGGCGTAAGAGCAGCGGATGAAGCCCTCTCCGCATTGTCCAAAGGCAGAACCAGGAATGACAGCAACCTTCTCCTCCATCAGTAGCCTTTCGGAGAAATCCGCCGAGGTCATTCCAGTGATTTCTATTGAGGGAAAGGTAAAGAAGGCACCCTTAGGCTCAAAGCAGGATAAGCCAATGTCATTCAAGCCCTTAACAATTACACGACGGCGCCTATCATATTCTTTTACCATCATCTCAATATCATCTTCTCCAGATTTCAATGCTTCAATAGCTGCCATTTGCGCCATTATTGGTGTGCACAGCATCGTGTATTGGTGGATTCTGGTCATAGCTTCAATGAGCTGGCTATTAGCCACTACATAGCCAATGCGCCAGCCCGTCATGGCATAACTCTTAGAAAACCCACCAAGCAAAATAGTCTGCTCCCTCACCCCAGGCAAACTGGCAAAACAAGTATGCTCTATACCATAAACCAGTCGGGCATAAATCTCGTCGGATATTACTAACAAGTCATATCGCTGAGCTAACTCAGCTATCTCATTTAGCTCCCCCCTGGACATAACTGCGCCGGTGGGATTTGACGGGTAGCCGATCAGGATTATCTTGGTCCTCTTTGTGATGCGTGGCTCGATATCGCTGGCTTTGATAATGAAATCATTCTCACTACTGGTAGGTACCATGACCGGAACGCCACCGGCCAGGATAATGCAGGGTGAATAAGCAACATAACATGGGTCTGGGATGATTACCTCATCGCCTGGATTCAGCATGGCCCTCATGCATAGGTCCAGTCCCTCACTGCTGCCCACAGTTATAAGCATTTCACGCTGCGGGTCATAACTAAGTCCATAATGAAGCTCAAAGTATCTGGCTAACTCTTTGCGTAGTTCGAGCAGGCCATAGTTTGAGGTATACATAGTGTAGCCTTTCCGTAGCGAAGATGCGGCAGCCTCTCTTATATGCCAGGGGGTAACAAAATCAGGCTCACCAATGCCAAGAGAGATAACTCCTTCCGTAGAGGAAAGCAACTCAAAGAATTTCCTGATACCCGAAGGCGAAATGCTATTCAGCTTTTGAGAGATAAAGCTGTCAAAAGTCTTAGCCGGCGCAGATTTTATCCTTGACATGTTACAACGTGATAGGCAGTCGCTTGAATTCCTCAGGGGGCTCCATAATTTCCCCATCAGCCTTATATCGCCTGAGAAGGAAGTGAGTGGCGGTGCTCTGCACATCTTCTAAAGGGGCCAGCTTTTCCGTCACAAAGCTGGAAACCTCCTGCATGTTTTTAACCCTCACTAATATAGCCAGATCATAAGCACCTGAAACTAAATAGGCCGAGTAAACTTGAGGGAAACTATAAATTCGCTCAGCTATGGCATCGAACCCATGATCGCGTTGTGGCGTTACCCTGACCTCAATCAAAGCCCATACCTCTTCCTTACCCAGTTTGGGCCAATCTATGATAGTTTTGTATTTCAAAATAGCTCTGGCCTGTTCAGCCTTCTTGATCGTCTCCTCTACCTTGCTAACGGGTATGCCAAGCATAGTGGAAATTTGCTCCGGAGTTGCTCGAGCATCATCCTCAAGGATTTCAAAAATTCGCTTCATATTGCCCCCTAAGCTGCCAGCTCGGTGGCTGACCACCGGTCATCCGCTTCATTGTAGCATAACTCAAATGATTTGCCGCTATCAGTGGTAATTTTAAACAATTTTTTACCCGGCTCTCGCCACTCCTTTTCTATTTCCTTAACCTTATATTCTGTACCCTGCCATAGAAAAGACTGCGGTCGTTCAGCATAAGTATGACCTGAGTGGCAACTAACCTCAATCATTCTCATCATAACGATGGCCTTCTGTTATGCCAGTCTGTTGCTTGCTCATAGGCAAAGGCGATTCGTAATATCGTCTCCTCATCAAAAGGCTTCCCTATAATCTGCATGCCGATAGGCAAACCTTCAGCAAAACCAGCGGGGATGGAGATAGCTGGCACACCGGCAATGTTTATCGGCAAGGTGCATACATCGCTTAAATACATCTGTATTGGGTCTTCTATTTTCTCGCCCAGTTTGAAAGCCACTGTTGGCGAGGTTGGAGTAACCATGGCATCATATTCTTTAAACGCCTGGTCAAACTCCTGCTTTATCAATGTGCGTACCTTCTGCGCCTTGAGATAGTAAGCGTCATAATAGCCAGCAGATAGAGCATAAGTGCCCAGCATTATGCGCCTCTTAACCTCGGCACCAAAGCCGAATTGCCGAGTCCTT
>CAZILT010000040.1:0-5385 GCA_964540185.1 uncultured Dehalococcoidales bacterium | reverse complement strand
TCTGACCCGGGTGAATCATACCGTAGGCCAGCGAAACCTCCTTGCTGAGGTCGGCTATGACCGGAAATGGTATCTTCACCCCTGTCTTCTCCTCTATATTTCGCACCCAGGCGATATGTGAGGAGACGCTATCAACACTCAGGCCTAGAAGCTCTACACCCCGTTCCTGCAGTTCTGGATAAATCTCAGCAAAAGCCATAAACTCGGTGGTACATACAGGGGTAAAATCCGCCGGGTGGGAAAAGATAATTAGCCAACTCCCCTTGAAATCTTCTAACTTGAGCACACCATGAGTAGTCACTGCCTCAAAATCCGGTGCAGGCTCACCCAATCTAGGCATATTAATTGTTTCCTGTCTTACTTCTTCCATTTTATACCTCCTTTGTTTTTAGCTTATTTCTCTTATCAACCTTTTTGCTCAGTTTACATACTACTAAACCTCCAAGCAGTTTTCCCACAGACCGTGTATATTGCAGTAGGCAAGCGCACAGAAAGATTTAAACTGTTCTACCGGCACCTGGAACTTGACATTAGGATTGGTATAAGAAGGCGCAAAGTCAGCTCGGCCAAGGTCAATTACCTGACCATCTTTCTTCACACCAAAGACCTCTATCCAGGCAATATGATGTTCCACGGTATTAGGGTGAGGAGTCTCTTTGCCGACCACCACGCACACAATGTCGGCACCCGCCTCACCCCTCCCTTTACCAACCTCAATTACCGGCACATGCTTCTCCCTTCCTTCAGCCTCTTTGCTTTTTAGGATTTTCTCAAATTTCATTTTCCCTCCCAGACAAACTTACTGCTAAGCGAAGCCACGCTCTTTGTGTTTTTCTGAAATGGCCTCAGCCAAATCATCCAGAGCTTTGAAATCCACCCCTTTGGGGAACCCCTTGCTTATTACGGGCTCCAATACTTCCGCCTTCAGGTTAGGAATCATCCCCTGAAGCTGTTGTACAGCCCTACCACCCCACCCATACGAGCCAATGACGGAAACAAACTGTAGTTTAGGCCTTAAAGCATTAGCCAGAAATGCAGCATAAGCAACATTGGGATGCGGGCCAACTAAAACAGTAGGCGTGCCAACAACCATAGTAGCTGCATCCACCAACGCCATAGCCATCTTTCCTATATCCACCGCAGCCAAGTTGAATTGCTTAACCGTCACGCCCTTATCAGCCAAAGCTCCAACCAAATATTCCACCATTTTTTTGGTACTGCCATGCATAGAGATATAGGGCAAGACTACGATATTTCTGGGTGGACCCAGAACCCAGTTACGATATGATTCCAGGATAAATAAAGGCTTATCATATATGGGGCCATGGCTGGGGGCAATGACATTGATTTGATAACCATTTAATCTCTCCAGATGCTTCTCGATGCTAGTGTGGAACGGCATCATAATTTCAGCGTAATATCGCTTGGCTGCGTCATATACCCGCCCTTCATCAGTTACATATAAATCCGAAGTAGCCAAGTGAGAGCCGAAAAGGTCACAGGGGAAGAGCACCTTATCCTCCCGAAGATATGTGAGCATGGTCTCAGGCCAATGAACAAAAGGCGCATGGACAAATTCCAGGGTTTTATCTCCCAGAGATAGAGTTTCACCATCGTTCACAGCAATAAACCTATCCTCAGGAATAAGTAAGAGGTCCATAAGCATACCCTTTCCCTTAGGAGTGGTGACCACTCTGGCATCAGGATATTTCTCCAGAACCTGGGGGAGGGTACCCGAATGGTCCTGCTCGGCATGGTTGGCAATGACGTAATCAACAATAGGAATATCCTCCAGACAGGACATAAGGACATTTGTCATGGAAGGGTCAACGGTGTCTATCAGCGCTACCTTCTGGCTACCCCGTACAAGGTAAGCATTGTAGCTTGTTCCATCGGGAAGGGGAATCAGAGCATCGAAGAGACGCCTGTCCCAGTCAATAGCGCCCATCCAGTAAACATTTGGCTTTATTTGTCTTGCTTTCATTTATGCCTCCTTCTTTTCAAACTGGCCCTTGCTCGCCCCGCACACAGGGCACACCCAGTCATCCGGTATCTGTTCGAAAGGAGTCCCTGGCTTTATTCCGCCATCGGGGTCACCTAACTCGGGGTCATAGATGTAACCACAAACAGTGCACTCGTATTTCGCCATTTTCTTCATATCTTTTCTCTCCTCAATATAGCTTGGAGCTGTTTTGGGAGTGGTGCCTCTTTTGACATGATGATAATAAGCATAAGTCATGGGCTCGTCTTCTTTCATAACATCCGCCCCTACAAGTTCTCCCATAAAGACAGTATGAGTTCCGACATCTATGTCTTGGATTACCTTAGCCTCTAGATAAGCGAGAGTATAGTCAAGCACCAGGGGAACCCTAGTTTCCCCCAGTTTATAATCAACACCTTCAAACTTGTCCATGTCTCGACCTGACTTGAAACCAAAGTGACCAACAAAGGAGAGAGGTGCATCTTGAGAGATAACTGAAGCCGTGAAGACTTTACTTTCCATGATAAACTCGTGGGTTAGGTTCTGCTTATTGATGCTCACGGCGATAGCAGGTGGCTCGGAAGTGATTTGAATAACCGTGTTGGCGATCTGCCCATTGAGCTTGGTTCCTTTTCTGGAGCTTACCACATACAGGCCGTAGCTTAATTTATGTAGTGCCTTGGTATTCAACTTTAACCTCCTATTGATTTTGTTTCCCTGGGTTCCTTCTCGCTGGCTTCAACAACCCACTCCAATTCGACCAGGACTGAAGAAACGTATGCCTCACCTCTTTTAATTACCCTCTTCTACAGCGCGTAGAATATTTCGACCTGCCAGCATGGTTAACCAGTCATCCTGTAGCCCATTCTCGTTGCTGCTATTTCTGCCGGCTTAAATTCCATCCAGCTGGTGCTGTTTCATAACATACCAACCTGCAGGGTCAATGAGATATTCATACGAGTCGAGCAGGGCAAGGTGATGCCCCCGCTCTTCGGCAGCTATAGCTTCATAGAATCGCTTCTCGACGGGAATTGTGCTTTGCTCAGATCGGGAACGATAAAAGTTATAGGTCTTAATCTCCATATTCATAGATGTGGTAATGGCCTCAAGCTCAGACTCGGCTACCTTAACCTGCTTACCTAGTTCCCTGGTAGCCTCGGTGAACATCGACTTAATCCTTTTCCCTCGCTCAGATGGTGGGTCCACAGCAGGCCAATCATGACCGTTCTTGACCTCCTCGTATATTTCCTCAAACTTTCGACGGTGCTCATCTTCTTCAACTGCCAGCTCTTCAAATAGCTTCTTAGCTAGCTTATTGCCACTTTTCTGGCTAGCCTGCTGGTAAAACTCCCTACCATCTACCTCCATTTGAATAGCTGTTTGGAGCACCTCCACCATTTTCTTTGCTTCCCCTGGTTGCATTTTAGTCTTCCTCCTTTTCACATAAATTAAGCCGTTGTCACACTAGAAAGGTCTGCCATAAAACGAAAAGGTGCTACCCCTTTAACGATAGCCCCTCTATTTACAGGTTTATTATTTACTTCCCCCTCTCTACCCGGAGTTTAACAATCACTCCACACGAACAGCTGAAACTTACTTCCTAACTGGTAATTTTAATCTCTCCTTGGGGAAAAATCAAACCGCCCGAATTGAGAGTGTTTACTAATTGGCAAATAGGGTTGTTAAACAGTCCCCGTGTTCACCCATTTAGCCAAGTAACAATACTATTACTTTGGCAGCGCTGAACATGCCTCAGTTCCCTCAAGCTAACAGAGTTAGCCCATCCCTACCGGGTCAACATCTACAATCCAGCCTGAGGGCAGGGTTATCTGTGATAAAACCCGAGCAGGGTCACGACCTCGAAGAATTAGCTGCCAGCGATATTTTCCCCTAACCCTCGAGGCAAATGCAGGGACAGGCCCAATTAAGCTAAAGTCAGCTATACCTTTGCTCTCTTTCTCATCAAGTATGATGTGGCGTAGCCTCTCTGCTCCGCGGCGACACAGCTCATCGTTAGTATGACTATAAACCAGGCGAATGAAGTGACTGAACGGGGGATAATTGTATAAGCGCCGATATTCTATCTCCTGCTTATAAAAGCCCACATAGTCATGTGTGGCAGCAGCCTGAATAATATAGTTTTCAGGAGAGTATGTCTGGAAGACAACTCTCCCAGCTTTTACTCCACGCCCTGCTCTCCCCGCTACCTGACCCAGAAGCTGGAAGGTACGCTCCCCAGCACGAAAGTCAGGAAAGTTGAGGCCAGTATCAGCGCTGATTACTCCTATCAAGGTCACCTGAGGCAAATCCAATCCCTTTGCTATCATCTGGGTGCCAATAAGAACATCGGCTTTATGGTCGCGGAAACTGGCTAGCAACCTCTCATGAGCGTGTCTCTTTGTGGTTACATCCCTATCCCACCGAAGTAACCTTGCCTGTGGGAAGAAGCGCTTTACCTCGTCCGCTACCTTCTGAGTGCCAATGCCCAGAAACTTAAGGCGCTGACTGAAGCATTGAGGGCAAGCCTGAGGCACTGGAAGGGCATAGTGGCAGCGATGACAGATTAACTTTTTCTCCACTGAATGGTATGTCAGAGCTACAGAGCAACGTGGGCAACGAAAGACAAAGCCACAGTCGCGGCACTGGATAAAAGTGGCTGTGCCACGGCGATTGAGAAAAAGAATTGCCTGCTCCCCTCGTGTCAAAGCTTCCTTCATGGCAGTCAGCAGGGAGCGGCTGAACAGGCTGGTATTACCAGCTTTAAGTTCCTCCCTCGAGTCCACTATGCTTACTTTAGGCAGAGGTGAGTAGCTCAATGGAGGAAGAGAATCCGCTTCTTTCCCACCCTTTACTTGAATGGGAGCATGAGAGGTAATTCTTTCCTTCAGCTCCAACAAGTGGTACTCACCTAATTGTGCTTTATGGAAGCTATCAATGTCTGGTGTAGCACTGCCCAGGATAACAACAGCATCATTAAGCTGAGCTAATTTAATAGCTACATCTCGAGCGTGATAGCGAGGGGATTTATCCTCTTGTTTGTATGTCCATTCATGCTCCTCATCCAAGATAATGAGGCTAAGAGCAGGCTGGGGCGCAAACAAAGCACTCCTCGGCCCGATGACCACATCACATTTTCCTTCCTTTATCCATTGCCACTCATCCAACTGCTCGCCCGGCGAAAGGCCGCTGTGAAGTATTCCTACTCTGCCGGGGAAACGACTGGCAAACCTCTCTACCGTCTGTGGAGTAAGAGCGATTTCAGGGACAAGACAGATACCCCGTTTGCCCATGGCAATAATTTTGTCCAAAGCTCGTAAGTAAATCTCGGTCTTGCCACTGCCAGTAACACCAAAGAGAAGAAAAACAGGCGGCAATCCACTGCTTTCCCTTCGTGTCCAGTTATC
>CAZILT010000039.1:0-3504 GCA_964540185.1 uncultured Dehalococcoidales bacterium | reverse complement strand
TCAGCGTCAGAAACAGCCTAGGAAATCGCCTTCGCCACTGGTGTTCTTCCCAATATCAACGCATTTCACCGCTACACTGGGAATTCCATTTCCTTCTGCCGCCCTCAAGCTCTCCAGTATCAAGCGACATCTTCTGATTGAGTCACAAGATTTCACGCTTGACTTGGAGGGCCGCCTACGCTCTCTTTACGCCCAGTAAATCCGGATAACGTTCGCCTCCTACGTATTACCGCGGCTGCTGGCACGTAGTTAGCCGAGACTTATTCCTCGAGTACCGTCAGAATTCTTCCTCGAGAAAAGAGGTTTACAACCCGAAGGCCTTCCTCCCTCACGCGGTGTCGCTGGGTCAGGCTTTCGCCCATTGCCCAAGATCCCTTGCTGCTGCCTCCCGTAGGAGTTGGGGCCGTATCTCAGTCCCCATCTGGCTGGACATCCTCTCAGACCAGCTACTGATCATCGCCTTGGTAGGCTATTACCCTGCCAACTAGCTAATCAGGCGCAAGCCCCTCTGCAAGCGCCGTAAGGCTTTGATAATCAAGTGAATCCTAGTTACCACATGCGGTATTAGCTTGCCTTTCGGCAAGTTATCCCCCACTTGCAGGCAGGTTACTTACGTGTTACTCAGCCGTTCGCCATGATGTTATGATCCGAAGACCATAATATCATACGACTTGCATGCATAAAGCGCACCGCCAACGTTCATCCTGAGCCAGGATCAAACTCTCCATTTAGAACATTCCTTCCGCTATTCAATTGTTAAAGAGCACAGCAAATTGCAACTATATATTATAGATATTCTATCCAGTTGTCAAGAAAAATGGGGCTCTTTGTCAAATTGTGTGGAAATAGCTACGAGAAGGTACAAAGCCCAGGAGCATTTTTCTCCAGTAAACCTCTACATTTCTCAGGCCATAAGAAACCCGCTTTAGCATTTTGATTTTTGTATTACAACCTTCGGTAAAGCCATTAGTGGTGCCGTTATCAAAGTGGTTCAGGATAGGCTCCTTCCACCGTTTCAAGGTGATGCGTTGCTCATCATGCACGTTTGGGTGAAGAACGAGATTAAAATATATAGCAATCCTGGCCGATGACTTAGTCTTTGAGTGGTAGCTTTGGCGTGAGTTGAGCCATAAGCTATTATAATTGTTTCACGGTGATCTTACCTGTTGCCGCTTTATAGGCTTACTCCAGAAATTTGGCTTACCTCTGATTAGTTATGATTTACTAAGATTCGGGTAAAAGCCTGGCAAACAATATGGGCGCCGCAGTAGAGCTGATAATTGCTAGCAGGATAATGGCTGAATTCGTAGCTGAACTAATGGCACCAAATTCCAGGGCAATAGCTGCCATGGCAATGGTAAAGCCCAGCCGTGAGCTCAGGAGAATGCCAGCACTGAGCGATTGCCGCAGTGAATAACGAACACGTAAAACCAGAGAAGGCAGTACTTTGATTAGGAATGCCGCTATGATTAAGAGCAAAGAAAGAATAATGGTTTGGGTTGAGCTTACTAGAGCAAATAAATCGAAGCGAGTTCCTATCATAATGAAGAATATAGGAATGAAGAAGCAATATCCTATAGCATCGAGCTTGCCTTCCAAGCTGGAAGCTCCCTCGGGTGATACTGCAATTCCAGCGAGGAACGCTCCCAATATAAATTCGATGCCGAGCCACTGGGCAAGGACGACAAAGAGCATCATTAAGACTATTGCTCCTCTAACCTGGGGGTGCCAGGTAGCGTGGGCGAACTTGTTTTTGACCGTCTGAACTCGGCTATGTGATATAAACCTCGCGCCAAACCTTACCACCAAGAGGAAAACAGCAAAGAGAGCAAAGATTGAAGCTATGCATTCTATTATTAATCCTCCCTCTTGGATAGCTATCGTAAGGGTAACAAGGATAGCAACAACCACCTTAGAGATAATGGCAGTGAGTACAATAACCTGCTTTAAAGGCGTATCCTCAGGCATATGTTGCTTTATGGCAGGAATAACGGTCTCTATTGAGGTAGCGCAAAGGATGAAGGACAGCAAAAATATATTTTCGTTGAATCCTAACCGTGAGAGGCCATGAGCTGCAGCGAAGGACATTGCAAATGTAATGAGGGAAATTATGATTGCCATAGCTATCGGACCGAATAAGAAGTGATATTTTGTTTGCTGATGCCACTTAGTGGTAAGAAGTTGGGAGAGGTCAATTTCTAAACCCATTATGAACATGAGAAGGGCAAAGCCGAAAAGATAGAGAAAATCTAACCAGGGATTTGATTGGATTAGATTGAAGCCACTTGTGCCAATAATAATCCCCCCGATAATCTCCGCCACAGCAATTGGCACAATTAGCCATCTGCTATGCGATGTGAGTAGAGGTATGACAAATGCGAGAAGGGTGATGATTAATAGCGGCAGTAAGTTAATTTGTTGCATGAATTGCTTAAAGATACAGCATTTGAATGCATCTAGCAAAGGCTCTATCTATATCTGAAAGATTATCTCCATGTTGCCCCTAGACCGATATAGTTAGTAATGATGTAGGATAGCATAACATTCCGCTTAAAGCTATAATAAACGTATTCATAATATTGCTATCAATCTATTGCAGGGTAAATGGAGGTAGCTTATGGTAACTACTTTTTGTCTGCCTAGCAGAATCATTTTTGGTTCGGGGAGTGTATCAAAACTGGGAGCGGAGGCGAAGGGATTGGGCAGACGGGCTATGCTGATAACCGGCTGTCGCAGTGCGCGGCAGACTGGTTTGCTGGATAGAATAACCCGAGACCTGGAGAATAATGATATAGATGTTTTCATTTTCGATAAGGTGAGACCTAATCCTCGTGCTGCTACTGTGGATGAGGGGGCTGAGATGGTTCGCCGGGAGGGAATAGACCTGATTATTGGCTTGGGTGGGGGCAGCGCCATGGATGCTGCCAAGTGTATCAGGCTAGCCAGCGCTGGTGATAAACCAATTTGGGATTATTATATTGGGACTGCTGATGTCAAAGTAACGAAGCCTGTGCTACCGCTTATCCTGTTACCCACTGTGGCTGCCAGTGGCTCTGAAGCCAATAATGGTGCGGTGATTACTAATTGGGAAACTTACGAGAAGCGGGTGGTAGTTAGTCCTCTTTTCTATTCTAACATTTCTATTGTGGACCCGGAGCTTACGCTTACTCTCCCCCAGAAATCGACAGCGCAGGGTGGGGTAGATATTTTTTGCCATGTTGTTGAGAGTTATATCACGGTGAACAGGCCATCTCCTCTGACCGATGGAATTATGGAGGTAGTGATGAAGTTGGTGGTGGAGGCCTTGCCTCAGGCGCTAAGCAGGCTGGATGATATTGAGGCTCGCACCGGACTCTCCTGGGCCAGCACTATGGCTTGCTCGCAATTTATTGAGCTGGGAGGTGGTGCTGGATACAGGACTCTCCATGGCATCGAACATCCTCTAAGTGGATATTATGATATTGCCCATGGCGATGGGCTGGCGGCCTTGCTTCCAGCGTGGAT
>CAZILT010000038.1:0-1794 GCA_964540185.1 uncultured Dehalococcoidales bacterium | reverse complement strand
TCCAAAATAAACGCATCAGCCAGACATTACCGGTGTGAGGTCACCAGAGGACATTTCTAATGAGTTAAAGTAGAGGACATTTCTAAAGAGTCTTGACATCATTGCGAGGCACACATTGACATTCCCTCGCATAGCTATTACCCTTCTACATACAACAACAAGAGGCGAATATATGCACATTGTCAGAGGCATCTTTTCAGGAATCTTTGGCTTTTTATTAACAGTCACCCTGATCGCTCTGGGCATCGTCATCAACTTTAATCTCACTATACTCAATCCTGATTTCGTCATCTCTAAATTCGAGAAGACAGATGCATATTCAATCATCGCTGACCAGATGAGAGAGCAAATTCCAACAGAAAACCCCTATATAGTCCAAATTGCCAATGAAACCATTACAGAACTTGAACCCTGGCTGGAAGTGCAGGTTAATGCTGTTATCTATGATGGTTATGCCTATCTCAAAGGAAATCAGGAACTCAACATAGTCATCCCGTTGGAGGAAGTAAGAACCTGCGCCAAGGACAATGTAGAACAAATTGTGTTTGAATCCCTCTCACCTGAGCTGGCAGGGGCTTCCCAGAGCCTAATACAGGCCTTTCTAGTGCAAATATATGCCGAAATAGATAACCAGATTCCGCCACAAATCGAAATTAACGAGGCACTCCTGGGACCAGAGGTAACAGCACAGCTTCACAAATCACAGCAAATTGTTGGCTATATAGAGATTGGCTATAAAGCACTAATTGGTCTGGCCGCCTTGCTGATACTGTTTATAGCTTTGCTGCAACGGTGGCATGTAAAGCCAATCTCCCGTTACGTTGGCATACCCTTCACCATAGCTGGGGCTCTCAGCCTCATAGTCTCCATACTTGTCAGAAACCTTATCCCAAGCTTTCTCCCAGGCACAATACCATTAGAAATACCACCAGAGATCATGTCAATATTGCCTCCTCTAATCACCGATATTACCAGTCCCTTACAAATATACAGCATAGCGCTCCTGATTGTTGGAATAATACTAATAGTGCTCTCCATCAAGCGCAAACCGCCGGGTTACGAATCTTGATAAGACCCATCAGTGGCGGCTACGCAGGCTGCTTTATAGCTGCTGCCCTCAATTATAATGCTTCCACAGATTGAACAAATATCATGAAGTTAACTGCCAAGGGATCTGCCCGCTACAGAAGATACTTATTCACTACTCGAAGGCTTGTAATGCTTGTTGCAAACAGCGCCTCCTTTGTGTATAATTAAGGGGTAGTTTCAGTTTAGGGCATTACATACTTTCTTATATTACCTAAGGTTTACTCAAGTATTGGATGACCCAGACTCTAACGAGAATCTAAAAGAGAGGAGGTCATCCAATGAGTTTTCAGGACAAGTCAATCCAATGTTCCGATTGTGGGGCTACCTTCACCTTCACTGCTGAGGAGCAAGAATTTTTCCAATCTAAGGGCTATACTAATGAGCCCAAGCGCTGTCCCTCATGCCGCGAAGCAAGGAAGGCAGAGAGATACGGAAGCAGTAGTGGCTATAGCTACAGGCCCCGGGGGCAAATGTTTCCCGCAATATGCGCCCAGTGTGGCAAAGAGACCGAAGTACCGTTCGAGCCCCGCGATGGCAGACCGGTATATTGTAGCGATTGCTACCGTAAAATTAGACTGAGTAGATAGTGTTACGGTTTGATCTTAGGACATACATGGGCTGAAGATAATTCGCCCTGTATGTCCCTGGAAGAAGGCAAAAATAGCTGGCAATCAACTGATTAGTAATAGCAATAACTTAATGAAA
>CAZILT010000037.1:0-3213 GCA_964540185.1 uncultured Dehalococcoidales bacterium | reverse complement strand
CTGTGTAGATTACAGGCAAATCCTCTCCTAAAGCTGTGAGCATTACACCTTCTGGTTATTTGAGGCAAGTTTGCCAAAATGCTATTGTATTAGCTGATTTCCTATGGGGGAGTGTCGGAATTGGCAGACGAGCATGACTTAGGAGCATGTGCCGCAAGGCGTGGGGGGTCGAGTCCCCCCTTCCCCACCATACACGACAGTTCCCGAACCTTTGGCTTGTGAGGCGATAAAGCCGAAGGGGGAGTTATAATCTATATCCGCTATCTTACCCTCTGCTCTTGTTCAGATAGATGGGAGACACATACATGGATTATGAAAGGGCGCTATAATGGCTGCATTATGAATGTTTATTGCACAATGCCGGGATATAACACAAAAGTTCAATGCTGAGAGCAATGGATAGTGCGCGGAATAGAAGTAGCTGATATAGCGACTAAGTTAAGAAATCAGCGAACGTTTTACCCTGTAGGTAGTCAGGAAAAGTATAGATACCAGTCACCTGAAGGTAACATCGGGCCTCACTTAATCCTGGCTGTATCCAAGGGCGAGCTAAGCCTAAACGAAGGTAGACTCGGTTAGCGTTTCTAAACAAGCTAGTAAGTTCACTGGCTAGAGCTGAGGGGGAGCGACCCACCCTCTTAACTTCTTTGTAGCATAGTTCTCGGAAAGTGAGGTCACTAACTGGACTGTTGAACGTATTCCCCGAACCGTCCTTAAAGGAAAGTCTATATCTCAACTTTCCATTCCATTCTGGCAGCTGCACGCTCAGAGTAGCTACCCGTGACAAAGTAGCAATAGACCTAGCTTGTGCGCCGGGCTTGACCCATTTCCGGTCTTGAAGAAATCCGTCAGAGATGTCCTCTACTTTGCTAAATGAACTATTCCTTAACACCTGCTCCCACTCAATATCGGTACAAAACCCGTGACTAGTGAGAGAATCTGGGTCGAACGTCTTATCTTCTATATGTGGTGCCTCAACTTTTGCTGATGTAAAATCGGATTCAACTCTAGCCCCAGGCCGTATTGCCACTTCATCATCAATATAAAGATAGTTCTTTAAAAAACCGCCAGCACATACAGGACGAATGCACTCACCAGTCTTGGTAATTCCAACTACGCATGCTTGGTTTTCGTGTGGATATGGCATCTGTGTTAAGTCAGTTATCACTATGGTCTGACGCATGTTTTAATCTCGCTTCAGAGGTGAATAATTTCAGTTTTGGCTTGTATTGGCATAGTCCGCACTAAATATTCTGCTGCCAACCGCCTATGACAATGAGTAGGTTCGGCTTCGCTACAAAGCAATACAACCCCCTCTTCAAATAACACTGAAGCAATGTGCTTTTCAGCATGACGCTGCCGGATTAGCTCTAAGTATCTCTGCTCATATCTTGACCAGTCACCAGTTTTGCGATATTCCTTTAATATTGATTCTTCAGGGGCTAATATCGGCACCTCGTGGTAGTCCATATTAACCAGACGTTTAAGGAAATAAGGCAAGTCATTTCTTTTGGTGAATCCTGTTAATTGTGAGTTATTGCTAAGACGAATATCCAGCAGATGTTTAGCACCAGTACTATGCAGCATTTCAAAAAATTTCTCAGCGGTCTTCTTGGTAAAACCAATGGTGTAAATAGTCAATGAATCCTCACAACGGAAGTTGATATTGACTAGCCGCTACTCCGACCATTTCTTTCCACAGTTCTTCATCTGTTTGAATGCGACTGTCCCCACGAATATGAGATACTTTCACCCCTGCCTGACGCAGGCTCTCGGCAACTAGGAGGTTACGATGACAAGAAGTCGGGTCCTCCTCTGCGCACATGATGCACACTCTATATCTTTTCAGCCCACCCAAGATTCGCTGAATTCCATTTCTAAAGGATTCTTTTCCTTGAATTGCTTGGTAGTCTACCTTACCTGTTTGATGGTCGTAACTATCTGAGTCGGACGGGCGACCACCCAGCATATCGCCCAAATATATGTACTGAATTTTAACTGACTCCAAAATCTCTCTCAGGCTATCACTATTTGCAAACGCGGCCCAATGGCTGTTGGGATTACTTCGTACATCTACGAGGACTTCTATTTTTGCCTGGGCCAGCAGACTCACAAACTTCTCTTGAGTGTGATTGCTGTGTCCTATAGTGTATAGCTGCATTAGATTAAGCCCATACCTGATGGTAAAACACCCATGACCTTCTTACCAGTAAAGTAGCATAAATTACCCAGTATGAGCAACTATTCATTCGACAGGGGCAGTCTGTCTGGGGCAGAAACAAGCAACTGCTGAAGCGCCGGTATTAACTGCTTCTTCTCAAACAAAAAGTTCGGGAACTGTCCAGTAAAGCCCACTTTACGGACCCCGAACTCCTAAGTAATGAAAGCTTCTCGTGCCCTCGAGTTGAACAAAATGACGTTTAGTGCAATGTAACCTTGGCCAAAGAGTATCCGGCAAGTTAATAAGGAAAGTTATTTCGCAATACAGAGCTTGGGCCGTCGTTTTATTAGAGAGAAGCATAATGGTTGCTTAATTCCAGTTCGATTTGATGACATCTACTGGTGGGACTTAAACAAAGGTGATAAATATGGAGATATATGTGTGCATCCCCTAGAGTAAATAATAAGTCACGAGTCACCACCCCCGATTTTATAGTCGCTACCGCACGTGCTATAGTTCTAGCTGTGACACTGGATTAGGCAAAAGCGGCCTTTGCTTATACAGCGATTGAATGCAACAGCCGAGCCTATCCACGTAAAAAATTGCAATAGGAGGCGTTGAATATGGCATTTAAAGTAGTCTTCCTTGCTCATGCTCCTGATGCGGAGCCAGAGAAGCACCGGTGCGTGATTGAAACACCCAAGTACAAACTTTTTGTAAGGGTGGTCAAGGATCAAGGTCAAGCAGTTGAAGTGTGCCAAAATCTTGTCAAACAGGAGGGAATTCACTCAATCCTGCTATGCCCAGGATTTACACATGGAAATATCGCAGAGATAGCGCAAGCGGTTGGGAAAGACGTTGGTGTTTCTGTAGCTAGAGGAGACGGCCCCAGCACCAGAGTCGCAATGCAGGTAATGGAAAAGGAAGGCTGGTTTTCGAAACAATAGTCCATTTTAGTATATGGAATAAGAAATAGTGATGGCTCCAGGCTACAATAGACAGGTGCGACTATGGAAGCACAAATCTATACAGGAGGAGCCATCGAATGAAGA
>CAZILT010000036.1:0-5019 GCA_964540185.1 uncultured Dehalococcoidales bacterium | reverse complement strand
GGTGATATATCAACTTCTACCTCTACTGTGACTCCCTCCATTCCCACCACAGCACAACTTGTTACCTTGGCTGGCATGTCGTTGCCAATTATAGCAGAGGGTGGTGTTTATTAGTAGGAGTGCTGGTTAACTTGCTATAGCAGCAGCTATAGCATATTGTTTGGTGTCGGCAAGGCTGATGCAAAGGTCACTCAAGTTTAACTCTTCGGCCATCTCTCTAGCTTTGCCATGGAGTTGCACCAATGGCTTACCTTTGGCATCAGCTAGAATCTCAATTTCCCGCCAGCCAAGGCCTTTAGCACCAGTGCCTAAGGCCTTCATCACAGCTTCCTTGCCAGCAAAGCGAACAGCTAATGATGGAACTCTACCTTGGCATAGCTCAAGCTCGGCTTCAGTATAAATTCGGTTTAAGAAACGCTTGTCCCATCGCTTTATTGCTGACTGGATGCGCTCTGTCTCTATGATATCAATACCGATGGAATTCATGTTAGTTAGGACAGCGGATTTACAACTGCCAAAAGCTGGTTAGTTGGTCAAAATCAATCATCCCACTTTCGGCTGTATTTTCAGCTTCAATTCCTGCCTCCGCTGCTGCGGCTACGGGATTTAGCCCTCCAAGCAATATCATGCCAATTCGGTTCAGCCCCACGGCAATTTGGCAAACTGGCTCGCTAGTATTCCCTAGAGCGTAAACGCCTCCGATGCCAGCTTGTCTAAGTGCTGTAATCGTTTCCTTGACGATCGGTCTAGCTGGCGCAGGTATTTCGCGGAAGTTAGCTAGTATCATACCGTTGCCGCTTCTAGCTGCTTCCCTAATGTTGGTCATCCTGGCGCGAATGTATTGTTCAGAAGGGTCTAGCGATGTGCCGCTGTAGTTGACTATGGCTACAAATCTCTTCGGTCGTGAGGCTTTGATTTCAAGCACTCCCCCGAACCTTGATTCTATTGG
Organism: uncultured Dehalococcoidales bacterium; assembly: GCA_964540185.1. Taxonomy (GTDB): domain Bacteria; phylum Chloroflexota; class Dehalococcoidia; order GIF9; family AB-539-J10; genus CAZCKW01. Next base: position 4,070 of record CAZILT010000036.1, on the reverse strand, counting down.
CACACCTGCTTTTAATAACACGCCATTTATGGTCACACTACAGATGGTGCCAAGCCCTACTTTGCCTTTTGGCACAACTATGTTTCCTAAGCTCTCACCATCAGAGGCTATTGCCATAAGTTCACTGACACATATCCCGGTTTTAAACGCATCCTTCATAGCTGCCAGGGCGTCACCGAAGTCATCCTTATGGAAAAGAGAGACGTTAATAGCCACCTGCCCAGTTTTCTTGTGAGGATCAAAAGTGGTGAGAAAAGCCAGCAGCTCAAGTTTATCGAGGATAAAGCCAACTTGCTCTGGCGCCAGCGCTATCCGTAATTCCTCAAGTCCCTTGGAAGTGATGGTCCTGCCATCTCGTCCGAGGGGTTGGGTGTAGCCTCGCTCGTCTGTTATTCTCAGGTGGTATCTGACAGCTCGCTCACTTAGAAAAACTCCGTAGCGCTCAAGTTCCCGAGCTATTGTGATTGATCCCATTGGTTCGAATGATTCGCTCAAGACCTTGAGAATGGATATGATTTTCCTTTCCGCCTCAGAAGTGGCACCTTGTATCATGCTAGCCTTTGTTAACACTATGTGTGGGCTGACATCATTATAGCATCCTGGCATTAAAAGCTGAATAGCCAGTTGAGCCTCTATTAGTCTCTCTATAAACCAGAAGCCGTGATTTTCACACAGTGGTTATGGAATCTCCACATAGAACTAGAAAATCTTTGGCAAGGCAAATCATTCTAGCACAAGCTCTGCAGGTAGGAAATCCAGTTTGAGTTATTTCTCTCAGGCAAATATCTCTTAAGCTCGTAATCAGTAATCTGAGCACGATACTGATCCCACTCAACTTTTCTGCTCTGAATGAAGGTGTTGAATACAGCCGAAGCCATTCTAGGCAGGGGGCATTTCTGGAGTACTATATATCACTGTACAGCTCAAACTCATAAGGATGGGGTCTAGCCTGCAAAGGATTCACTTCCTTCTGCAGCTTGTACTCAATCCAGGCGTCTATCAAATCCTCGGTGAAGACTTCCCCCTTTAGTAAGAAGTCGTGGTCTGCCTTGAGAGCATCCAGGCTATCTTCCAGAGAGCTAGGTAAGGTCTTAATGTTAGCCCTTTGTTCTTTGTCCATCTCAGCGATGTTTATTTCAAAGGGACCAAATCCTTCGGCTGTTGGGTCTATTCTATTTTCTATCCCGTCAAGTCCCGCCATCAGCATAGCCGGCAAGGCTAAATATGGATTGCAGGTTGAATCAGGAGGGCGAAATTCTACTCTTTCCCTCTGTCTACTCATATCGTACGTAGGTATACGTATAGCTGCTGTCCTGTTCGCTGCGCCAAAGGATAGGCTTACAGGAGCTTCAAACCCGGGGAGTAGCCGTTTATAAGAGTTGGTGCTGGGATTGGTAAATGCCAGAAGAGCCGGCCCATGTTTCAATAACCCAGCAATATAATATAAGGCCAACTGACTCAGGCTGGCATAACCGCCTTGGTTGTAGAAGAGCGAGACCTTGCCGTCAGATAGGTACTGGTGGACATGCATGCCGTTGCCAGCTTGCTGATATAACGGCTTTGGCATGAAGGTAGCAACCTTGTTACTTTGGCGAGCGGCGTTTTTGATAATATACTTCATGAGCATTGTTGCATCCGCTGACCTAAGCAATGTATCGTGTGGTACCTCTATTTCCACTTGGGCTGCACTGCCTACTTCGTGATGATGATATTTTACTGGTATGCCAGCCTCTTCTATTAGCTTGACCATTCTGGACCTCAGGTCAAATGTGGTGTCGGCAGGCAGTACGCCATGATATCCAGCCTGCGGAGGAAATTTATAACCCAAGTTTGGCTCCTCCCATCTGCCTGTATTCCAGAAAGCCTCAGTTGAATCTACATAATAGAATGCCTCTCGGATGTTACAGGCATACCTCATATCATCAAAGATGTAGAATTCGAGTTCTGGGCTAAACAAGGCGATACCTCTCTGAGTTCTGGCCAGGTACTCTTCTGCCTTCTTGGCAATGTTGCGCGGATACCTTGCGTAGGGAGTAACCGCATCGGGTTCGAAGATATCACATATCATGCTGAGCGTTTTGCATTCAGTAAATGGATCAAGAATGTAGGTGTTACTGTCTGGGATTATCTTCACATCTCCTGCGGCAACCTTCTTGTAACCAGGATAGCTAGAAGCGTCTATTCCAATGCCGTCGCTGAACGTTGACTGGTTAAATTGGCTTACCGGGATAGTTATATGGTGCCAACGGCCCACCAGGTCAATGACCTTAAAATCTACCATCTGAACGTTTTGGGCCTTAGCAAACGTGACTACCGCTTCTGTTGTCAAAGACATCTTTGCCTCCTTTGTTTAGCGACAGTATTCACAACTCTGCTCCTGTTCACCCTCTACTATGAATGTCTCAGGTGAAAGTATCTCAGCATTGACCTCACGTACAAGTATAGCACATAGCAGACCTTCTTTTTTCATAGCAAGTAGCTCAAAGCTAGGCTAGGATACTTTCTACCTCCTCTCTATCAGCATCCATAACATAGGGAATGCCAGAAATCTCAGTGGCCTCCTTGGTGAGAGACATAAGATCATTTCTCTCAATTAAGTCTAAGCGGAATTTCCTTGTTCCTGCCATGAGTTGTTGCAGGCCTGCGGTCAAGCGATCATAATAGTTGTACATGCCAATAGCAGACGGAGGAATCCTGCCAAAGTCCTTTCCATATTTCTTCCTAAGCTTGCCAACATTTACAAAGGTTTTCGCCAGAGCCTCTTGATATTCATTATCCTTGCCGTGATTTTCTGCGATCTTTTCGCCGTTGGTCTTGCCTACCATAGCAGCGCTGAGAGTAGCTCTGCCAAGACATACCGCCCTTATGTAAGGAGAGCCTAAGGCAATGGCCTTGAATATTTGGTCCTCTAGGGCTAGGCCTCCGGCGATAGCGCAACTAGGAATAAAAGCCCCTTTCTCTTCCAGTCTGGAAAGGTATTGATACAGGAGGCACTCGAGATATACTGTGGGTATCCCCCACTCATTCATCATTCTCCAGGGACTCATCCCTGTCCCGCTGCCAGCGCCATCAACGGTGAGAAGGTCTACCTTGGCTTCAGAGGCGAATTTTACTGCTCGTGCCAGGTCTGCTGGTCTATATGCTCCTGTTTTCAAGGTAACATATTTAGCACCCATACCCCTAAGTCGTTCTACTTGTCTAAGGAAGGCTTCCTCTTCTACCATGCCTACGCGGGAATGGCGCTCGAATTCCTTGATTGCTCCAGCTTTGGAGTTTTCTTGGGTTATTACATCATCAGGGTCGGGGATTACGATATAGCCTCTTTTCTTCAACTGGAGTGCCCTTTGCAGTGATGGCAGGTTTACCTCTCCGCCGATACTTTTTGCTCCCTGACCCCACTTAATCTCTATTCCTTCAACCCCAAGCTTGTTTACTGCGTACTCTGGAACCCCCAGCCGAGTGTCCTCTACATTGGTCTGAACTAGTAACATGCCATAGCCATCATACCAGTCCTTGAAGGTTTTCACCCTTCTGACTAACTCTGGGGACTTGGTGATCCTCCCCTTTTTTATCTCAGCACTGGGGTCCATACTGCAGACATTTTCCCCGCAGATCAGAATAGTCCCACAGCTGGCAGCAGCTATTGCTATCCCCTCCCAGTTAACTCTGGATATCTCTGTTGAGCCAAGGGCACCGGTGAAGAAGGGAATCTTCATCGTTATTTTCCGGTCATCTTGCCCAACTTCAGTAGAGACATCCACGGCGGGAAAGATTGCTTTGTCGGAGTTTGCCTCTACACCTACAGCGCCAACGCAAGAACCCTGGATGTTGAAGTGAGAAAAGTCTATCGGGTAATCCTTTTCTGACCCAGCAGTAACTTTGCCAAACGGCTGAGGGTAAATTGCCTCCCTTCCCCTCAGAGCAGATTTACCTACCTCGCATAGCCCAGGACATCCATCAAGACAAGTGACGCAAAGCCCTGAGGCGGGTGAGGGTGAAACCCTGTTTCTAGTTCTTGTTGCAGCGCTTGCATTCGGTTTGCTTAAAGACATTTATGCCTCCTTGTATTC
>CAZILT010000035.1:0-11000 GCA_964540185.1 uncultured Dehalococcoidales bacterium | reverse complement strand
ATGCCCTTTGAGCAAGCAACGAACCTACAAGCTCAGCTTGCCTGGTTTTTGTCATTTGCTTGGTCTTGTCTCTTACTTCAGTATTAAGGGTGCTCATTGAAGCTAGGGTTTGGCTTACAGAATCATCTATAACCTGAGCATAGATATGATTCAAGCTTCGAAAGACACATAATCGAGGGTGTGAGGCTATGCCTGTTACCCTGTTTCTCACTCGCTTATGCCGTACTTTCCGCATTAGTTTTGAATTTGTCTTAGCCATTATATTCACTATGCTTTAGATACCTTGCCCACCTTACCGGCTTTGAGATGTAGCTTCTCCTCGGCAAATTTAATTCCCTTTCCTTTATAAGAGTCAGGAGGGCGTATAGCTCGAATCCTAGCTGCGGTCTCCCCAACAATTTCCTTATCAATGCCCCAAATATGAATACGATTTGTTCCCTCAACAGTTGTATCGATACCATCAGGCAGAGAAAACTCAACAGAGTGGCTATATCCAACTTGAAATACTAATTTGTTATCACCGACCTTTTGTGTTCTGTAGCCCACACCATTTATCTCCAAAACTCGCTCGAACCCCTTACTTACTCCCTCAACCATATTAGCCAAAAGGCTGCGGGTTAGCCCGTGCAAGGAGCGATGGATTCTGCTGTTGCTAGGTCGCGTCACAATTAAGCTCTCATTTTCTAAAGTAATAGAAATATCCGGAGAAAAACATCGCTGAAGTTTCCCCTTATCTCCCTTTACTATTACTTCATTCCCTTCGATCCTTACCTCGACACACGGAGGTACAGGAATAGGGAGTGCACCAATCCGAGACATTTACTACTCCTCCTGAGTCAATCTACCATACATAGCATAGGACTTCACCACCAAGGCGGCGTCGCCAAGCCTCTCGGCCAGTCATAATGCCCTTGGGTGTGGACAAAATAGCAATGCCCAACCCCCCATAGACACGTGGGATCTCACGTCTTCCAACGTAAGTTCTCAGGCCAGGCTTGCTCGCTCTCTCTAAGCCTAGTAAGGCTGGCTGGTTACCTACATACTTAAGCTGAATTTTTATCGTTTCCTGGGTCTTACCTTTAAGAATCTCGTAGTCATCGATCAAGCTCTCTTCTTTGAGGATCTTAGCGATAGAAAGTTTCACTCGAGATGATGGCATCAGCACGTCATTATGGCCTGCCATGATAGCATTGCGAATCCGAGTCAACATATCAGCGATTGGGTCAGTAACCATCATTGACCTTCCTTACCAACTTGACTTCCTTATTCCAGGGATTACACCAGTTACAGCCAGTTTGCGGAAGCAAATACGACATAAGCCAAATTTGCGCATATAAGCACGCGGCCTGCCACACAGTTGACAGCGGTTGCGTTGCTGCACTTTATATTTTGGTGCTCGTTTTGATTTCGCAATCTTAGACGTCTTTGCCATATTACCCTTTTTTGAAAGGCATGCCCAGAAGCTGTAACAAACTTCTGGCCTCATTATCATTCTTGGCTGTAGTGACTACGGTCACTTGAAGACCACGAACTTTATCTATTTTATCATAATCGATCTCGGGGAAAACTATCTGCTCTTTTATACCTAAATTGTAATTGCCTTGCCCATCAAAGGAATCTGCTGATACTCCTCGGAAGTCACGGAAACGCGGCAGAATAACATTAACTAACTTATCAAAAAAATCGTACATCCGCTGGCCCCGTAATGTTACCATCATCCCAATAGGCATACCACTTCTTACCTTAAAGGAGGCAATGGATTTCTTGGCTCGTGTAATCACTGGATGTTGCCCAGAGATTACAGCTAAGTCCCCCTCAGCTGCTTCAAGAGCTTTAGGGTTTTGTGTTGCCTCGCCTAAACCAATGCTAAGCGCAATTTTTTCTAGCTTGGGTAACTGCATTACGTTGTTAATGCCGAGCTTAGCTTTGAGCTGAGGAACTACCTCTGTTAAATATTTCTCTCTTAATCTAGATCCCATATATTAAATCTACTTAATCAATTATTTCTTGGCAGGAATGACAAATCCGCACCTTACGACCGTCATCGAGAAAGCGAAACCCGACTCGCGTGGGCTTACCACACTTATTACACAGTAGCATTACATCGGATATATGAAGTGGCGCTTCAAGCTCAATTATGCCAGCCTGCCGAGTTCTGCCACTAGTTCGGGAATGGCGCTTGATCATATTAAGCCCTTCTACCTCTACCCTGTCCTCTTTGGGGAAGACACGGCGCACCTTCCCCTTTTTCCCTTTATCTTTACCAGCGATGATAATAACAGTATCGTTTTTTCTGATTTTCATTTCAAAGAACCTCTGGAGCCAAGGATATTATCTTAGTAAAATTCTTGTCTCTAAGCTCTCGGGCTACAGGACCGAAGATGCGGCTCCCTCTGGGGTTATTTCCATCACCTAGAATAACTGCTGCATTTTCATCAAATCTAATATAGGAGCCATCAGAGCGGCGATAAGGTTGAACTACGCGTACAATCACAGCTTTCACCACTTCGCCACCCTTTATCATACCGTGCGGTATAGCGCGTTTCACTGTAGCCACAATAACATCACCGACAGAGGCATATCTTCTCCTAGTTCCGCCAGGCACATTAATACACATAATTTGCTTGGCTCCCGTATTATCAGCTACTTTAAGTCTAGTATAGGATTGTATCATATTTTACTTGCCTCGCCTGGTTCCTCTTCACTTAATTCTCTTTTGGATATTATCTCCGTTACACGCCATCGCTTTTCCTTGGATAAAGGGCGTGTCTCAACAATCCTAACGCTGTCTCCAATTCTACAAACATTAGCCTCGTCATGAACTTTATATTTCTTAGTGTGTTTGATAGCCTTCTTGTAAATTGGATGATGTCTTACAGTTTGCACAGCTACCACCACAGTCTTGTCCATCTTATTACCCACCACTTGCCCGATTCTAATTTTTCTCTTTCCGGTATAAGTCATTTTATGCCAAGCTCCCTCTCCCTAAGGATAGTCTTTATCCTAGCGATCCTTTTCTTAACCCTGGCAATCTCGTGGTAATTAACCAACTGCCGGGTTGCCAGACGAAAGCGGAGGTTGAAAAGCTCCTCATGAGCCTCTTCTAACTTTTTTAATAACTCCTCATTATTACTGAGAGCACGAATTTGTTCAGCTTTCAACTTTTATTGCCTCTCTTGCTGCAAAGCTAGTAGCAATAGGAAGTTTATAGGAGGCGAGATTCACTGCCTCTCGAGCTGTATCTTCACTTATACCGCTTAATTCAAACATGATTCTGCCTCGTCTAACCACGGCTACCCAGTGATCAGGAGCCCCCTTTCCACCGCCCATCCTTGTCTCCGCCGGTCTTTTGGTCACAACTTTGTCTGGGAAAATACGTATCCACAGCTGTCCACCGCGTCGTAAATAGCGCACAAAGACACGGCGGGTGGCCTCAATTTGACTTGCTGTTATCCAAGCGGATTCCTCAGATCTCAAAGCAAAATCACCAAAGGCGATACTGTCTCCTCTGTGAGCTGCTCCTTTTAATCGACCTCTATGAACTTTACGATGCTTCACTCGTTTCGGCTGTAACATTCTCTCTTCTTACCTCGGAAATAGTATCCCCCTTATAAATCCATACCTTTACCCCAATACGACCCATAACAGTACGAGCTTCGGCAAGGCCATAACTGATATCAGCGCACAATTTATGCAATGGCATTTGCCCTTGGTGAAGGTTTTCAACTCTGGCAATTTCACGCCCATTAAGCCTTCCAGCACATCTTATCTTTATTCCTTTAGCGCCAGCCTGCATGGTTCGGAAAGCTGCTTGCTTCATAGCATGACGGAAAGGAACTCTGCCTTCGATCCGATCAGCAATACCTCGAGCCACTAAGCAAGCTTCAAGTTCAGGATGTTCAACTTCTCTAATGGTCAATCTAATCCTGTTGCCACTAATCTTTTCCAACTCTGCCCTCAGTAATTCTACGTTCTGTCCTCCTTTGCCAATCAAAATGCCAGGGCGGGCAGAATAAAGAGTTAAACCTAGCTCATCCCCTGTTCGTTCGATTTCTACCCGAGCGATGTTCCCTCCGGGGGATTTTTCTTCGATAGCTCGACGTAGCTTTAAGTCATCCTGCAAAAACTGGGCATAGTTCTTCTCAGCATACCACTTAGCCTGCCAGTCGTGGGTAACACCTAGTCTGAAACCTTGAGGATGAACTTTGTTTCCCAAAACTAACTTCCCTCCTCAACGGAAACTGTAATTTGGCTGGACCTCTTCAAAATAGGGCTTACTCTCCCCCTCGATTGAGGGCGAAACCTCTTTAAAGTATGCCCCTGATCAGCGAAGGCATCGGAGATTCTAAGGTCACTATGCGACATTTGAAAATTGTTTTCAGCGTTAGAAGCCGCTGATTCAATAACTTTAGCTACAGCTTTAGCCGCTGGGGTAGGCAAGAAACTGAGTATAGTCAGGGCTTCGTCAACTTTCTTACCTTTAACCATATCTAGCGCCAAGCGGACTTTCTGAGGCGAAATACCAACATCCTTAGCTACAGCTCTTACCTTCATTATGACTTAGCTCCTTGACTCCTGGGTTATTTTGGCTTTAGTGCCATGCCCTCTAAATGTCCGAGTTGGTACAAATTCAGCCAATTTATGACCTACCATGTTCTCGGTGATAAAAATGGGCATGTGCCTCCTGCCATTATGTACCGCGATAGTATGCCCTATCATCTGTGGTATAACGGTAGAGGAGCGGGACCAAGTTTTTATCACAGTTTTTTCCCCTGAACTATTGAGTGCTTCTATCCTTTTAAGCAATTTAGCGTCACAGAAGGGGCCTTTCTTAAGTGAACGTGACACCTTATTTCCTCCGTTTAACAATCATTTTGTTTGTTTTTCTACGACTACGCGTCTTGTAACCTAAGGCTGGTTTCCCCCACGGCGTTTTAGGATGCTTCAGCCCTATTGGAGCTCTACCTTCACCACCACCATGAGGATGGTCTCGGGGTGTCATGGCGGATCCTCGAACTGTAGGACGTATGCCCAGCCACCTCCTACATCCAGCTTTACCAAATCTTATGTTCTCATGGTCAATATTGCCTATCTGCCCCACAGTAGCCCAGCATTTGTAGTGAAATTTGCGCAATTCCTTTGATGGCAAGCGAAGCAAGACGTGCTCACCCTCCTTGCTCATAATTTGAGCAGCGCTGCCGGCGCTGTGAATAATCTGCCCCCCCTTGCCGGGCTCGAGCTCAACATTGTGAACCAAAGTGCCCACAGGGATTGAGCTCAATGGCAAGGCATTTCCTGCTTTTATCTCAACCTCTTCACCTGCCTCTATGGTATCACCTAAACTAAAGCCCACAGGAGCAAGGATATAACGTTTTTCTCCATCGACGTAGTGGATTAGGGCAATTCTAGCTGAGCGATTAGGGTCATATTCAATAGTGGCTACCTTTCCAGGAACACCAATTTTGTTCCTGCTGAAATCGACAATACGAAGTTTACGCTTGCCTCCACCACCGCGATGACGCACTGTTATTACTCCCCGATTATTCCGCCCTGCCTTCTTTCTCAGTGGAACGCATAACGCTTTCTCCGGAGCCACTTTGCTCAACTCCTCAAAACTAGCGCCAATTTTGCCTCTCCTGCCTGGAGATGTTGGATTATAGGTCTTTAACACTATGAATTACCTCACGAACTCGCAATCACGTTATGGGTGCCTTCTTTGCCAACGAGTTTTCTTAAGAAGTTTCTTATGTTGGTGTTTAGACATCTTTTTCTTTCTCCACTTAACAACAGATCCCAAGATTTACCTCACATATAGTATATAATAAATTATACACCTTCAAAGAAGGTGATTTTATACTCCGGCTCTAAACTAACTATTGCCTTCTTCCAAGAGGGGCTTGTTACCTCTCTTCTGCCCATCCTTTTTGTCTTCCCTGGAACGGTTATTATATTAACTTTAGCCACTTTCACTTTAAAAGCTTTCTCAACTGCCTCCTTAATCTGAGGCTTGGTGGCTTCCTTAGCTACCTCAAAGACATATCTATGCCCTTCCTTGAGCAAGGTAGCCTTCTCCGTAATTAAAGGGCGACGCAGTACCTCATAGAGATGCATTTTTAGTTTCCTCTCGCCCCCAGGTTCTCTCTATATTATGTAGTGCGGGAATAGTGATTATTAACGCTTTATAAGAAAGTAAATCCAGTACGTTAATTAGAGCTGAAGGTATGACTTTGGCATTAGTTAAATTGCGAGCTGATTTGACTACATTGATATTGGGATGTTCAGTAACGATTAAAGCGGTAGAATCAATGTCGAGCGCTGATAAGATATCAGCTGTATCTTTCGTTTTTGGCTTTTCAAAGGCAAGCCCCTGTATCACCTTCAAATTTTCCTCCCTGGTTTTCGAGGAGAGAACGCACCTTAAGGCTAATCGCCTCATCTTCTTGGGCATAGATTGGCGATATGACCGTGGCTTAGGCCCAAAGACTACTCCGCCTCCCCGGAGCAGTGGTGATTTTATATCTCCTCTCCTCGCCCGGCCAGTGTGCTTCTGGGAATACAGTTTCCTTGTGCTTCCCTTGACCTCCCCCCTTGTCTTCGCAGCTGCGGTTCCTTGACGCTTATTAGCTAGCTGTCTCACCACTGCCTGATGAACCACTGCTTCATTAAAGGGAATGCCAAAAACATCCTCCCTTATCTCTACTTGGTCAATAACCTCTCCCTTTAAACTATAAACAGGAACTCGCATTTTCTATTTCCCCATCTTTTCGATAGTTAATAGCCCCCTTTTAGCTCCAGGCACTGCTCCTTTAACCAGAAGCAAGTTACGGATCGTATCTACCTTTACTACCTTGAGCTTGTGGGCAGTGGTTTTCCTATTTCCCATACGTCCTGCCATACGCATTCCCTTAAGCACTCGGCCAGGAGATGTAGTAGCGCCGATTGAACCGGGAGCACGATGACGGTCAGATTGTCCGTGAGTTTTGGGCCCACCGGCAAAATGGTGGCGTTTCACCACGCCAGCAAAGCCCTTTCCCTTGGATAGGCCGGTTACACTTATATGATCACCTGAGTTCAGAAAAGTAACATCTATCTTATCACCACGCTTAACGGAGCTTACATCATCAGTTCTGAATTCACGGAGATATCTGATTTTATCCATTCCTTTAAGGTGTCCCATTTGTGGAGCACTGAGATGCTTAGCCTCCCTAAAACCTAGCTGGACAGCGTTATAACCATCTTTGGTCTGGTTTTTCACCTGGGTGATGAAGCAGGGGCCAGCTTCTATGACAGTTACTGCTGCCATCTCCCCGCTTTCTAGGGGAACCTGCGTCATACCTATTTTCCTGCCAATAATACCGGTAAACATAGCTTCACTACAATTTGATATCTATCTCTACCCCAGAAGGCAAATTAACTTGAGTTAAGGCATCTATAGTTCTAGAAGTCGGCTGCAGGATATCAATGAGCCTTTTATGAGTGCGAATTTCAAATTGCTCCCTTGAATCCTTATCGATGTTTGGAGAGCGAATGACACAAAATTTCCTTATACGTGTAGGCAATGGTACCGGTCCCGTAATTATGGCTCCCGTACGCTCTACGGCTTCTACTATTTGCTTCACTGACTGGTCAACTAGCCTATGATCAAAACCTCTGACTTTAACACGAACTTTTTGACTGCTCATTGTCGTATCCTAGTATTAATTACAATTTGCTCACTTAAATTATGGGGCAACTCTTCATAGCGGTAAAACTCCATGGTATAAGTTGCTCTTCCTTGGCTGAGCGACCTCAAGTCACTGACAAAGCCAAAAGTCCTCGCCAAAGGAACAAAGCAGCGAATAGCAGAGTAGTCCTTGTGGGTTTCAACGCCGTCGATGTGCGCCCTTCGGGAATTTAAATCGCTGATGATATCTCCCAAGAATTGAGCTGGGGTTAATATTTCAGCCTTCATAATCGGTTCCAAAAGAATAGGCTTGGCTTTGGTCACGCCATTCTTGACAGCCATGGAGCCTGCTATCTTAAAAGCTATGTCTGAAGAATCAACCTCATGGAAGCTGCCATCATACAAAGTCACCTTGATATCCACTATTGGATAGCCGGCCAACGGCCCATTTTGCACAGCCTCTTTGACCCCGCTTTCTACCGCTGGGATAAATTCTCTAGGTATGGCTCCACTTCGAATTTGATCATAGAACTCGAACCCGCTAACTCGTCTTCCAGGCTCGAGCCTAAGCCAGACATGCCCGTATTGTCCTTTGCCGCCGGATTGGCGAATGAATCTTCCCTCAGATTCTACAGGTATGGTGATTGTTTCCTTATAAGCTACTTGAGGCTTGCCAACCTTTACCTTCAGTCCAAACTCACGAGATAAGCGCTCCGCTACCACCTCAAGGTGTAATTCACCCATCCCTGAAATAAGCATCTGGCTTGTTTCTGGATCAGTGTAAAATTTAAAGGTAGGGTCCTCCTCAGCGAACTTGGCTAGAACATCATCCAGCTTATCTTGGTCAGCTTTGCTTTTTGCTTCGATAGCCATTGAGAGTACTGGCTCAGAGAAGTGTATGGGTTCAAAAAGCACAGGGTGAGCAGCGTCACAGAGAGTATCCCCTGTAGAGGTCTTCTTAAGCCCTACAGTGGCTACAATGCTACCGGTGTCCGCCTCATTGACCTCCTCCCGATGATTGGCATGCATAATATATAACCTTCCCAAACGCACTTCCTCCCCCTTGGTGGCATTAAGAACCTGCGCTCCAGATTTCACCTTGCCTGAATATATACGCAGATAGGTTAATCTGCCCATAAACGGATCAGAAACAACCTTAAAGGCTAAACTTGTAAGGGGTTTCTCGTCGCTTACTTGACACAAGACCTCTTCCCCATTTCTAGGATTGACAGCTTTAATGGGAGGAATATCCAAAGGTGAAGGGAGATAGGCCACAATAGCATCAAGCAAGGGTCGGATTCCCTTGCCTCTTAGAGCGCTTCCACAGAGGATAGGCACTACTTGGTTGGATACGGTCAGGTTTCTTATGGCTGCCTTGAGTTGAGAAACAGCAGGTTCCCGGCCCTCAAGATATTCAATCATAATCTGGTCATCACACTCGGCTAATTTCTCAATTAGCGATTGGCGGTACTTAGCCACGATAGCCTTATCACTTTCGGGTATAGCTTCCTCCCTTGGGGGCAATTCAAGGTTATCAGGGAAGACAAAGGCTTTACTCTCCACAAGGTCAATAATTCCTCGGAAAGAGCTCTCTGTGCCTAACGGAAGCTGTATAGGTAATACCTTGGCTCGCAATCGCTCCTCAATCATGGTAACTGTGTGATAAAAATCTGCTCCAATCCTATCCATCTTGTTAATGAAACAAATCCTGGCTACGTTATACTTATCTGCTTGGCGCCATACAGTCTCTGATTGAGCTTCTACCCCAGCCACAGCATCAAGAATTACAACTCCACTATCCAGTACCCGGAGGCTACGCTCCACCTCAGCGGTGAAATCCACATGTCCAGGGGTGTCGATAATATTAATGCGATGCTCATGCCAGTGGCAGGTAGTGGCTGCTGAAGTGATGGTAATACCGCGCTCTCGCTCCTGCTGCATCCAATCCATCACTGCCGTTCCTTCGTCCACCTCGCCGATCTTATACGTGTGCCCTGTGTGATATAGAATCTTCTCCGTGGCAGTGGTTTTGCCAGCGTCTATATGAGCAATGATGCCTATATTTCGTATCTTTTCCAAAGGGAAAGTTCGGTTCATAGCTTTATCCTTTGCCTTAACTACTGCTGTTCTCATTGCAATCTCTCACCAGCGATAATGAACGAAGGCTTTGTTGGCCTCAGCCATCCTATGAATATCATCACGCTTTTTGACTGTTGCTCCTTGGCCCTGAGCGGTATCGATTAACTCAGTTGCTAGCCTCTCTGCCATAGATTTTCCTTTGCGTGCCCGTGCCGAGGCAATGAGCCAGCGCATGGCTAGAGCACGCCCATTCTCTCTTTCTACCTCTAAAGGGACTTGATAAGTAGCACCTCCAACCCGGCGTGGCTTAACCTTGAGGAGTGGCGTGGCATTCTCAAGAGCTTGTTCTAAAAGTTCCACAGGGCCCTTGTTGAGTTGCTGACTGGCAATCTGCATGGCATCATAAGTAATATGCTCGGCTGTAGCCTTTTGCCCTACCAACATAAGCTTATTAATAAGCTTGGCTACAGTAATGCTGCCATACTTAGCATCCGGCGCTATTATTCTTTTTACTGTCCTTCCAGATCTTCTTGGCATTTAATATCCTCGCTATTCTTGGGGTCGCTTGGAGCCATATCCGCTACGGCATTGTTTGCGGCCAGATACTCCTTCAGTATCCAGTGTACCGCGAATAATATGATAGCGAACGCCAGGGACATCCTTAACCCTACCGCCGCGAATTAAGACTACCGAGTGTTCCTGCAGGTTGTGTCCTTCTCCAGGAATGTAGGCATTTACCTCTATACCATTAGATAACCGCACACGAGCAATTTTGCGCAATGCCGAGTTCGGCTTCTTGGGCGTAACAGTCTTGACCAGGATACAGACGCCTCGTTTTTGAGGAGACCCCGTAGTCCACTTGGTCTCGCCTTTCATGGCATTATGCCTGAAATGCAATGCTGGGGCCTTAGTCCGCCTGGCGAATTTCCGTCGTCCCTTACGAACAAGCTGATTAATCGTTGGCATTTCCGCAATTCCTCGCTATTTCTAGGCAATCAAAAAGCCGCCTAGTTACATACCAGTCTACTTCCTTAAAAAAACACTTCCCGGCCTCAACTAGCCGACTTTTTCCTAGCCCTGTATCCTTTTACATTTCAGTAGACACAAACTTCGTAATTTACCATAAAGAAATAGAAGTGTCAAATAGGCGAATTAAATATGTCGATGTTATAGGATTTTGTCCTCTCTAATTGTTAGGGGAAAATGTCCCCATGAAAGAGAGGATAACATTGAGTAAGAAAGAGCAGAAGAGACTAAT
>CAZILT010000034.1:0-2218 GCA_964540185.1 uncultured Dehalococcoidales bacterium | reverse complement strand
TGAGGTACAGGCAGATTCCAAAGTAGAGGTACCGGTAAAAGTAGCCATACCACCAGAGCAGAAGTGGACAGATAAGCATTGGGAGATATGGCTAAGGGTCGCCCCTGAAGAGAAGGAATTATTGGTGGTAAATTATTATATCCGTCTCCTGGTATCAACAAGCACCGAAGTACAAGCTGTTCCTAATATAGGATTGATTGTCGGCATTATCATCGTGGTGATGTTACTCAGTTATGGTCTTTACTATTATAGGCGTAAGGTTAGATACTCGTGATGACTAACAGGAGATATTGTATTAACCGGGCAGGCTTTCCAGAATTATGTAAATATCAACAGATGTAAAACCGATAGCCATGCATACCAACAAATTTTTATTAGTCCGAAGCTTTTTTAATTATAGACGCTGCGGTAGTTCCCACAGCTTTCCCTCGTCGCCAATGTGGTCAATGTACAGAATGCCATCGAGGTGGTCGAGCTCATGCTCCAAAGCCTCAGCTAAAAGCCCCTCACCTCTAAGGCGAAATCCCTTACCATCCCGGTCCTGTGCCTTGACCTTGACTGTTACGGAACGCTTAACCTCCCCCTGATAGCCAGGTACAGATAAGCATGCTTCTGCAAGCACACGCTCGCCCTGGCTATTTATTATTTCTGGGTTAATTAGAGTAATAACTTCCTCCCCAGGTAGTTGGATAACAGCTATACGCAGCGACACTCCTATTTGTGGGGCAGCCAATCCCACCCCCGAATTAGCTCGCATGGTATCAACCATGTCATCGATTAATTTCTGAATGGCGCCATCAACATTGGCCACCTTTTTGGCTTTTTGCCTCAACACAGGGTCAGGCAAGGTGCGAATCTTTAAAACTGCCATGCTTACTTAGTTTGAAGATACAGCCAGCTATTCCGCTCTGTGTCTATTCTAGCACGAGTCCCTGATAGAATCACAGAGGTCAAAACTCATGTCTGCCAATATTAGCTTGAAGTGTGCTCTTCTCCTAAGAGATCACTGAATACCTCAGCATGATACCGCTCCTGGTCTCTTATCCGAGTGAGAAGCTCTTTCAAGTCAGGCTCTTCAAGCTCATTGGCGGCATGGTCATATTCGGCAGCTACTTCCTGCTCTATCTTGATATCTGCTTGAAGCATGTCAGTTGTCTTTGTGGATTGGTCAACCTTGGTGTGCTCAATCCTCGGATTGCCACCGATGTCAACTATTTTTTCTCCCAGCCAGCCAAGGTGCTGCATTTCATTGATGGCCTGGTCCTCCATTTCCTTCTTGACATCTCTATTAGACGTCATATAGGAGTGGAGAAGATACTGAAGAATCACGGTGTACTCATGCTCGATGCCCCAATTGAGAACCTGGGTAATTCTATCCTGCCGAGAGCCCCTTAAATCCTGGGCACCTTCCTTTTGAGCCTTCTCCACAAAGTGCGTGAAATCACCACGGTGCGATTCCTCATCAGACAGAATACGCTTCAATAATCGTTTTATCCTGGGGTCATCAATAGCCCTGATGTGCTCTTTATATAGGTTTATGGCGTCTTCTTCCAACAGCACATTATTTTTCATCCAACCGGTTACTGACTCGCCGCCCATGCGTATGGCTCCCCGCTCCAAACTAGGGATACCACCCAGCTCAACTATAGTCTCGGCCAACCAATCTAGGTGGCGCATCTCCTCCCTGGCAATGGCCTCAATCTCGCAAGCCATCTCGCCTTCACCTATGGAATAGGCATGGGTCAGATACTGAATAACGGCACCATGCTCGCCCTCAAAATCCTGATTTAGCAGAGTAATGATTTTATATTTATCCATTAATCCCTCACACAATTACTATTGCTGTCCAAGGAATGCCTTAGTCGTATAGACTATCCACTTCCAGTGCAGAACCAAGTGCAGCACAACCACAACCAGCAGGGCAACGGCAACCCAATCATGGATGACAATCCAGGTATCTCTTGACCACAGGAAGGTGGCTTCTGTAATTAACCCCCTGCCTCCCATATAACCTCCACCTTTAGGCAAGACAAACCACAGGATAAAGCCAGATGCAACCTCAAACAAGAGCAACACAAACATAGCAAAGTCTACAAGATAGTTGCTCATCGCCCTCCTCACGCAATTTCCTCCTTTTGGCCAATTACGTGGAAAGAGTATCTAGTAGTTCAATCCCTTTGGGCGATATCTCATAGGCATCACCCTTCTGGTTGGCTAA
>CAZILT010000033.1:0-10204 GCA_964540185.1 uncultured Dehalococcoidales bacterium | reverse complement strand
ATATGGTTAAGAGAACAGTGGCAGAGTTTGGCAGAGTTGACATCTTGGTAAACAATGCAGGAATAATGGCTTTCAAGCCGTTCCTGGAGCTTACGGATGAAGAGTGGGACAAGACTTTAAACGTAAATCTCAAAGGGCAGTTTCTCTGCGCTCGGGCTGCTGCCAAAGAAATGATCAAGAACAAATGGGGGCGCATTATTAATATCGCTTCGATCTCTTCCGGAGGCTGTGGCATTGCCTTTCCTTTGATAGCTCATTACACGGCGTCGAAAGGGGGCATCGCCGCTCTGACTGAAGCACTTGCTCTGGAGCTTACTCCCCAAGGTATAAATGTGAACGCGATTTGCCCTGGGGCAATAGATACTGTCATGGCTAAAGGTGTCAAGGAGGGTGGTCAGCTACAGCAGGTGTTGGCAAGAATTCCCAAGGGGAGGCTAGGGCAACCGGAGGAAATTGCCAGCTTGGCAGTTTTTCTGGCATCCGAGGAGTCTGACTACATTAACGGGGCTGCAATCGTTATCGATGGGGGGTGGCTTACAAGCTAACTATTGTAGCCATTAATTCCAGTTCCAGCGGTCAGGAGAAATGACTGCAGAGAATATAATAAAGGAGGAACAGATACTGAAACTGAATGTCAGGACAAAACGCAAACCTGATGAGGTGGTGAAAGAAAGCTCTGGAGTTCTTTGGTCCGGGTGGCTACGGGCTGAAGGTGACCAAGCAAAGCGATACGTGTGCCTACCTTGAAGGTGATGGTGGAATCAATGTTACTGCCTATACCAATGACAAAGTAACCTCGGTAGACCTGGAAACCCGGTAGTATCAAGTAAAAGAGCTTGCAGAAAGATTAAAAAATCACTTCACGAGAGGTTTTCCATTTGAATTAGGAACAGGAGTCATGGTGCACCGTGTTTATACCCTCTCTTTTCCAGTCGATCAGACTATTTGAAAAGAAAAGTTCAACTAATATAAGGAGGAAATAACTGTGATATTCGAAAGAGTAAAGTCAGCAGGCATAGCTCAGAATTCTTACCTGATTGGCTCTGACAGCGATGCTGCAGTAATTGACCCACGGCGTGACTGTCAGGTCTACGTAGACTCTGCTCAAGAAAAGGGTCTGAGAATCAAGTATATCTTTGAGACCCACCGCAATGAAGACTATGTAATCGGCTCCATTGAGTTAAATAAGATGACCGGAGCTGAAATCTACCACGGCCCGGGGCTCAACTGGAAATATGGCAATACGCTACAGGACAGGCAGGAGTTCCAGATAGGCAGGCTTAAGTTAACGGCTATCTGTACACCAGGCCATACCAACGAGAGTGTTTCCTACGCTGTAGAGGACCTAACCACCGGCGAAGTTACAGTAATGGTATTCACCGGCGATGCATTGTTTGTGGGTGATGTGGGACGAACCGACCTCCATGGACCGGAAGAAGCATCAAGACTGGCATCAAATCTCTATGACAGCATTTTCAATAAACTTCTGCCGCTGGGCGACGGCGTTATCCTTTGCCCGGCTCATGGCGCTGGTTCGGTCTGCGGGTTACATATTGCCAGCCGGGATGAAAGCACCATTGGCATAGAAAGAACCCAGAACCCCGTACTTCAGATAAAGGGGAAAGATGAGTTTGTAAAATACAAGATAGCTGAAAAACCAGAAAGGCCGCATTACTTTCAGCAGATGGAAGTATACAACCTGGAAGGGCCACCGCTACTCGGATGCTTGCCACTGCCAGCTCCGCTTACTCCAGCCGAGTTCAAGATAGCAATGGACGAAGGAGCGGTAGTAGTTGACACCAGTGAACCAGCCGCCTTCGGTGGTGCTCACATTAAGGGTGCTTACAGTATCTGGCTGGAGGGGCTTCCCATCTTTGCGGGCTGGGTGCTGCCATATGATAAACCCATCCTGCTCGTTCTGGAAGACCAATATCATGTGGAAAGAGCGGTACATTACCTGATACGTGCCGGTTATGATTGGATTACCGGCTATCTCAGGAATGGTACCGAGGGTTGGTATAACGCTGGCTTTCCCACTGAAAATCTACCGCTGCTTTCAGTACATCAGCTTAAAAGTATGCTTGACCGAGGCGAAGATTTGCTTGTACTGGATACGCGGGGGCAGGATGAGTGGGACTCAGGACATATCAAAGATGCCAGTCATATATATGTTGGACACCTCGAGCAAAGATTGGCCGAAGTCCTCAAAGACAAACCAATAGCAGTAATCTGCAGTGTGGGACATCGTGCCGGACTTGGTGCCAGCATCCTGCTCAGGGCTGGTTATCCCAAGATTTACAATGTACTCGGCAGCGTAAAAGCGTGGATAGCCGCTGGCTTTCCTGTAACCACGAACTAGGGTTGATGATTGAATATCATGTTGGAGGTAGTATATGAAAAGAACTCTAGCTCTAATTGAACTGGTCATTGAGGAACATAAGACAATCCTCCAAAGACTGGACGAGATTGTTAATGATACAGAAGCGCTTTGCAGCTTTGAAAAGGCCAAAGAATTCTTTATGCCGGGTAGGCTTTACCAGAAAGTAGGGCTGGACAAGCTGGAAGAGCTGGTTAATTTGGTCGACCAGGGGCTTCAGGCACACTTTGACCGGGAAGAAACAGCAGTGCTTGCCGCTTTTGAGGGGCTGGGAGACAGGGAGCTTGCCTCTGCTTTCCGTTCCCTGTTACTGGAGCATAAAGACCTTAGAAACCGCCTTACTCAAACCAAGAACCATGTTGCTCAACTCACCAGTGGAGAATGGTCTCGTTACCACTGGGAAGTAACCGTACATGATATACGTGCGAATATGCACCACACTCATAAACTGCTGGAGGCACATGCTGTGGTCGAGCAGGAATTACTGCTGTCATTGCGTCGGAGGCTTCTGGGGGAGAAAAAAGTGTGACTTTCCTCTGAATCAAAGTACCATCTGAGTGGAGGTCAGAAAATGAAGGAATATGGTGTAATTGTCATCGGTTCAGGGTGCGGCATGAATATTGTTGAGGAGGCTCTGGACCGTGGGATGAGCGTCGCCCTGGTGGACAAAGGGCCGCTCGGAGGTACTTGTGCCAATCTGGGCTGTATACCATCCAAGATGCTGATATTCGCTGCTGACCGGATAGCAGAGATACAGGAAGCCAAAAAATTGGGCATTGGAGCGGAGATAAAAAACATTGACTTTGGCTTCATCATGGAGCGGATGAGAACGTCAGTTTTCGAAAACCGAGAACATATCAAGCAGGGCATTACCCATGCAGAAAATTTAGACTTCTATGAAGGGGAAGGACGATTTGTCGACAATTACACCATTGAAGTTAAAAGTGAAAAAATAAAGGGCGATAAGATTTTCATCGCCTCCGGCTCACGACCTCTAATACCGCCAATAAAAAGCCTGGACAGCGTTGACTTCCTGACCAGTGAAACCGTATTGCAACTAAAGGAAAGGCCGGAAAGCCTCATCATCATCGGCGGTGGGTACATTGCGGTGGAATACGGCCACTTTTTTGCCGCCATGGGAACCAGGGTGACCATGCTGGAAATGGCTGACCGTCTAGTCCTTGCCGAGGAGCCGGAGATATCCGAGCTTCTGAAGAAGGAATTGAGTCGACGTATGGACGTTTACACGGGCGTCCAGGCTGAGGAAGTGAAAAGAAACAGGCGTGGTGCTACCGTTATTGTCAATGATTTAAAGGTGGGTGGGAAAAAGGAATTCACGGCGCAGAGAATTCTGGTCGCTGTGGGGCGAAGGTCCAATACTGACCTGCTTAAGGTAGAGAATACCGGCATTGAAGTTGATAAGAGAGGTTTTATCAAGGTTAATGAGTACCTTGAGACTACCAGGAAAGCCATATTCGCCGTGGGAGATGCCAACGGTCAGCAGATGTTTACACATGTAGCCAACGTAGAAGCGTCGCTTGCTGCTGTTAATGCCATCAATGGCAGCAAGCTGAAGATGGACTACAGCGCCGCTCCCCACGCTGTCTATTCCCATCCCCAAATTGCATCTGTGGGGCTGACCGAAGAAGCTGCCAGAAAGACATACAAGATCCTGGTAGGCAAGGCGAAGTATTCGGACGTGGCTCAGGGGGAGGCTATGATGGAGGAAAATGGCTTCGCCAAAACGGTATTAGAGGCGGATACTGGAAAGATATTAGGTTTTCACATCATAGGTCCCTATGCTCCCATTTTGATTCAAGAAGTGATAGATATTATGGCATCTGGCGGTGGCATTGACCGGATACAGGCTGGTATGTATATTCACCCTGCTATTACTGAACTGATACCCACGGTGTTTGGTAATCTGAAGCATCTATAGATAATATGACATTATGATTATGTGAAGAGAAAATAATGGCGTATGAGCATGGCATAGATAGTCATCAAGAGACGATTAGCAGTTATCACCGCTTGAAATTTACCTTAGCTATCGTGCTGATAATCATGGTGGCTGAAGTCATAGGCGGCATCTTAAGTGGCAGTCTGGCCCTGCTAGGTGATGCCGGGCATATGCTCGTTGATGCGCTTGCTCTCGGACTCAGCCTCTTTGCCATGACGGTAGCCCAACGACCAGCGACGGCTACCAGGACCTTTGGCTATCATCGTGTTGAGATACTGACGGCTCTGGCTAATGGTACTATCCTGGTCGCGGTATCTGCCTATATTTTCTACGAAGCCTACCAGCGATTCCTGGAGCCATCAGCAGTAAAAATCCCGTTAATGCTGGTAATAGCGACAATTGGTCTAATTGCCAATCTCAGTGGCGTCATATTGCTTAATAAGGTCAGTCACCGGAGTCTAAATATCAAAGCAGCTTTCTGGCATATCATGGGCGATACCATTTCTTCAGTTGGGGTTATCATTGCCGGCATAGTTATTTTGCTGACCGGATGGTATATCGCCGATACCATCGCGGCTCTTGTTATCGGAGTCATCATACTATGGGGGGCCGGAAAGATTATAGGCGAAGCGGCGGATATCCTTTTGGAGGCAGTGCCGAAACATATTGAAACAGCCAAAGTAATAGAAGTTATCAAAAGTGCTCCTGGTGTGAATGAAGCACATGATGTTCACATCTGGACAATCACTTCTAATATTTATGCCCTGAGTGCTCACCTCATTATTGATGACCAGATGGTAAGTAGAAGCGTTGAAATTGTCAGGGCGGTTAGAAGAGAGCTATCCCGGCACTTTAACATCAGTCATACCACACTTCAGCTCGAATGCGAGAACTGCCCGACCGGCCTTCTCTGCGAGATAGATCAGCATGATTCCGCTACGGGTGGGACCACTTAACTAAATGTCATAAATTTGCAACTTTTTTATTATCCAGTTTATAACTTTTTAATCCGCAGCTTGCTATGATTTTAGCGAAAAGGTCGCACATTTATGCTATTTAATCTCACTATTATAATGTAATACTAAATCGATGAGGTAAAAAAATGCCTGAATTTGCTAATCCGTTTGTCGGCAAGGTTCCCGACCGCAAACTAACCAATGAGGAGCTAATCCGAGCCGTTCGGCTTGATTTGGCGGCTGAGGAGGAGGCCATCCACCAGTATATGGCGCAGGCTGATGCGGCGGAGCACCCACTTGCCCAAAAAGTCTTGATTGATGTTGCCAATGAGGAACGACAGCATGCCGGCGAGTTCCTGCGGCTGCTGCAAATATTGAATGGGGACGAAGACAAATGGCTTGCCGATGGTGCCGGTGAGGTGGACCAAATGGCTGCCGAGGTCGGTATTGTGGAACAGGAGAAAACCATGATATCCGGCGGAGAAGAGCTGACAATCGGCTCGCTGAAGGAGTAACTAAGATGAGGAATAACTATGACGAATAAATATCTTTTCAGAGTGGATGCCCCTATTGAAGCGGGAACATGGGAGATACTAGACCAGACCATGCTCGAGGTAGCGAAAAGCATTTTGAGTGGTCGTCGTATCCTTAATATTTACGGCCCATATGGCCTTGGTTTAAAGGCTGTGCCCTTAAGCCGATCCTGAAGTAGAATCAGCTCCCATTACCAGCCCATTGATACCACTGGCACTGATAAGTAAGAGTTTTACTATTGCCAAGCGAGATCTAGCCGCTTTTGAAAGAGAAGGGCTAATGCTTGACACTAAGCAAGTAGCTACGGTAGCCATTGAATGTGCCACAATTGAGGATGAGCTTGTGTTCAAAGGTAAAAAAGACATACCCGGCCTGCTCACAGCCGAGGGTTGTAGCCAGTTGAAACTGTCACCATGGGGTGAGGTTGGTACGGCAGCAGAAGACATCATAATGGCAGTGAACACTCTTGATGGTTCCGGCTTTCACGGCCCTTATTGCCTGGTTCTGGCGCCCAACCGCTACAACCTGTTATTGCGTCGCTATCCTAGCGGCAATATTAGTGAACTGGAACATGTAAAAACAATAATGACGGAAGGAGTCATCAGGGCGCCGGTTCTGGAGAGCGGTGGTATAGTGCTAGCTTCTGGTCGCCAATATGCCTCTATCGTGATCGGGCAGGATATGACAGTCGGCTTCACCGGCCCTGTCGGCGAAAGACTTGAGTTCTCTATTTCAGAGAGCCTTACCCCATTTATCCGCCAATCTAAAGCTCTCTGCTTGCTTAAAGATTAAGCCACAGCCAAGAAAAGGAATGACAGGTAAGCTGCGAGCCTGTTTACGTCTTGCAGCGCGTATTACATGCCTCTACTAGGTAGGTAGCTATGCATATGAGAGTGTATATATATCACTTAAGGCTCCAGAAGGCATATCGGACAAAATAGCACTGACCATGTGGTTTAAACCAGGTGTAGTCATGTTAGATCACACTGAAGGTGCATTGAATTAAGTCCATTCTACTACTGGCATTTGCCATTTTCTTCCCCATAAATATAGCGGTGGTATTGACAGCCATAGTGCATCTGCTTAACAACATTTTCAAATTGATGTTGATAGGTAAGCATGCCAACAAGGGAGTTATGTTCCGCCTGTTTAGTACTCCTATATCTTTTAGAAAGAGAGGTTTTGCCAGGTCTATGTCCACTCCTTAAGTTTTGTCTTCCATCTACAAAGTGCACTATGGCTTAAAAAAATTCGGCAAAGAGGATTTCGGCACGTCCCGGGTCAATTTTCTGAGTTCCGAGGGGTCCCTTGCTCAGTGCCGGTAGCTGATCTTCATAAACCGGCAGTTCTTTTTTATAGATTACCCCAATAGGGATTTTCTCTCCCCATTCAAACGCCTTTTCTAGTGCCGTCTTCTTATCGCTGGGGTCATAGTCACTTTCATTTTCCAGCTTATACACCCTTTCACGATACCACTGGTAGGTATTCTTGTGATTGAACGAAACACAGGGTTGCAGAATATCGATGAGGGCGAATCCCCGATGAGTAATACCCTTTTTAATAAGGCCAGAAAGGTGCTCAATATCTCCGGCAAAACTTCTCCCGACGAAGCTGGCACCGCTGACTATCGCCAGGGCTATTGGGTTCAGCGGGCTTACCGCTCCATGTGGCGTGGTTTTGGTAATAAAACCTGGATCGCTGGTGGGGGATGCCTGCCCCTTAGTAAGCCCGTAGACCTGGTTGTTGTGCACCAGGTAGGTAATATCATGATTTCGCCGCGTTGCATGAATGAAATGGTTGCCTCCCTCGCCGTAGGCATCCCCATCGCCGCTGACAGCAATGACAACCAGCTCGGAATTGGCAATCTTAGCGCCGATAGCCGGTGGAATCGGCCTGCCATGTAGGGAATTAAATATATTGCCCCTGGTATAGTGTGGTAGCTTACCCGCTTGACCGATACCGGAGACCAGCAAGACTCGATGAGGCTCGATCTCGAGTTCGACCAGAGCTCTATTTAGTGCCCTCAGGATACCGAAGTTCCCACATCCCGGGCACCAGGTTGGTTGGAGACCTGCGTAATCAGACATAGTAACCATGCCTAGTATCCCTCCTTTCTCATCGCTTCAGCGATATATGCCGGAGTAAAGGGTCGCCCGTCAAATTTCAAAATCTTTCCGCTCACATCTTTTCCCGTTTCTGCTTTTATGAGTCGGGCAAGCTGTCCGGTAGCATTGTTCTCGATGACATAGCTGTTGTGGGCTTTACTGGCAGCATCAGTGACAGCCTCTACTGGAAAAGGCCAGAGTTCATTGAGGTGAAGCATATTTATGCTGGCGCCATCCTTATGCAGAATGTCTACCGCCTCTTGCATAGCACCATAGGTGCTGCCCCAGCCAATAAGGATTGTATCAGCCTTTTTCGGACCGTACCGCCGAGGCAAGCTGATTTCCTGTTTAAGTGAAATAAGTTTGCGCAGTCTTTTCTGCATCTGTGACGTCCTAATCTCAGTATCTTCCGTGAGGTGACCTTCCTCATCGTGCTCATCACTATCGGTGACCACAAGAGCCCTGCCCAACCCGGGGAAGGCTCTGGGAGAAATACCAGAGTTTGTTATCCTGTGTCTCATGTACTCCAAGGGGTCTTCATGTTTCTCCAAAAATAGTAGGCCACGGTCAATGGTTACCTCTGAAAGGTCAATCGGGTCAACCGTGGCATAGGAGCTTGCCAGGTGCTGGTCGGTTAAAATGATAACCGGCAGTTGATATTTTTCTGCCCAGTTAAAAGCCTTGGTCGTTACCCAGAAAGCATCTTCAACGGTAGCTGGTGCCAGGACAGCCCTGGGGAAATCGCTATGATGGGCATGAAGCACAAATTGAAGGTCACCCTGTTCTGTTCGGGTAGGTAAACCTACAGCTGGGCCCGGTCGCTGTCCATCAATTACCACTACTGGTGTCTCAGTAATACCTGCCAGCCCTATGCCCTCTACCATGAGGCAGAGGCCGCTGCCAGAGGTGGCAGTCATGGCTCTGACACCAGCGTAGGCAGCCCCGATAGCCATGTTGATGGCGGCTATCTCATCCTCTGCATGAACCATCACCAGGTCAAAATCTCTCGACTTGGCTGCTATATATTCCATGATGGAGCTGGCAGGGGTCATCGGATATGCAGCCATGAACTTGCATCCTGCGGTAATCGCCCCCAGAGATATTGCCTCATTGCCGGTGAGGAGCATTCTCTTAACCGCAGAGAGTGGCTTTATCTTACGAAAGTTGCCTTTATGCTCAGATTGGGCATACTCATATCCTGCTTTCGCCGCCGCAATATTACTATCAGCAACCTTGCCCTGGCCGAAATGTTCTACCAGCACGGTATTTAATATGCCCAGATCATAATTTACCATTGCCAGAGCAGCACCGAGGGCAACGGTATTGATCATGAGCTTACCTCCGGCCTTTTCCTCGGCCAACTTCTCCAGAGGTATGCTGAAAAGGCTGCCATTACCGCTGACTCCCTTTATCTTTTCGCCATCGAAAATAATGATGCCTCGAGTAACCACCTTCAGTTGGTGCAATTCGATACTTTCCATATTGAGTGCAATCAGTATGTCCACTTCTTCAGCAATGGCACCTACCTTGCCGTCACTGACTCTGATGCGGAAGAAGTTATGGCCGCCCCTCACTCTTGACTCATAATCCTGGTCGGCGAAGATGTGATAGCCGCCGCGGGCAAAAACCTTAGCCAGCAAGAACCCCAGTGATTGTATTCCCTGCCCGGCTTCTCCTCCCACAATAAAGTTGAAATTAACAGGCATTGATCACCTCCAAACTAGCTCTTCTTGTGTTTGTCTATCACCTCATCCACCCACTTCATAGCTCCAATCATTGCGGGGAATCCTACCGTAGTAAACCCCAGAAGCACAGCATGGCGGAGTTCACCAAATGTTATCCCTTCCTCAAGTGCTCGCCGAGCATGGGACTTTACCCCGCCTTCCGAACTCAACCCTATAGTGATGCCCAGCTTGATCAATCGCCTTGTCTTTTTATCCAGTGGACCCCAGCTATGGCATTTGACGGCCAGTTCATCATAGGCTTTGGCAACCTCGGGAAATTGTTGCTGAAATTCTTTGTAAATATTAGGTAAATAAGTCACCATAACCTCCTTTCAGTCAAGGTCTAGCCTGGCCAGCCGAAGAATATTACTGCCAGAATGGCATGTATCATCACCGCGGGCCAGAATATCCTCCAGATATAACAGTGGTATTTGTAGAAACGTTGATATCCTTGATACTTCATTAACCTGCTACCCAATCGTGCCCCAGGAAGGCAGCGGCAGGAGAAAAAGATTAGCAGGCCGGTCATCAGATTGATGATGCCCAGA
>CAZILT010000032.1:0-4650 GCA_964540185.1 uncultured Dehalococcoidales bacterium | reverse complement strand
CTAGAATGGCAAGCCCTAGAGCACCACTCTGAGTGCCCAGGGCAACGTTGCCGAAACGAGGGAAAACTGAGGAGAAGGTGGCATTCATATTCACCTCTGGGTCAGCATTGATGATTCCCATGCAGTTGGGACCCACCAATCGCATCCCATAACGGCGGCACGTTTCAAGTATCGCACCCTGTCTGTTCTTCCCCTCAACCCCGGTTTCTGCAAACCCTGCTGATATCACCACGACGCCTCGCACACCTTTCCGCCCACACTGCTCAATCACTTGGTTGACTTTATCTGCCGGAGTTATAACTATGGCCAGATCCACTTCTCCCGCTATGTCGAGGACGGATGAGACCGTCTTTACTGAAGCCACCGCTTTGGCATTCGGATTCACTGGATAGACAACACCCTTGAATTCTTGGTGCAGTAAGTTGTGGAAGAGCCTATTGCCAATGGTTGCCCGTCTTCTTGAAGCCCCGATAACAGCTACGGAACGTGGTTTGAGCAAGGCCTGCAATGAGGCTAGGGCAGCAATTCCCTCCTGCTCTAGGGCATTATCCTCCATGAACCTCTCCCATTGTCACCATTTATCTTGGGGGAATTATATTCTAAAAATGATGCTACCGTCCATTGTCCTGCATCGGTAATAAGAAACTCTCTTTAGCGTCTGAACTGCACAATGTGAGTTTATGTGCTGATCGATCATAACATCTATTAGAACGGTACGGAAGAGAAGATCCCTATCCAGGAAGCTGTGGCCCATATTCCATTTAGCTGATACGAGTATGAAGACCTAGCTCCATACGAATTGATAAACCAAAAATATTGCGAGAGCGATCATAGCAGCGATAAGTATTATCCTCAAAAGACAGCCCCCGATGAATTTAAGAATAAGAATCAGGACTAACACACCACCAACGACTATCAGTGCTATTGGAAAAAACTCCACGGCAAGTGAATTATAGCGGGATAGCTCGAGCGCATCAACAGCTTTTGCTGGCTGACCACATAGGTAACACTGGACTATGGATTTTAGCAAGTTCCCTTTCATAATCCATGTATGTGTCTCCCATCTATCTGAACAAGAACATACATAGTCCCTTCCAATACAAGAAATGACACACAGGCAATAATCTGACAGAATGTGATTAAGAAATGACTCTATTTATTAAGAAAGGAGAAAGTAGATTTATGGCAACTAGTAACTTATATCGAATGGCTGGCATCATGTTGGTCCTGGTAACAACTTTTTCAGCGTCATGTGGTGGTGCAGCGCCATCAACTAAGACTTACTCAGCACCACCTCCAATGACAATTGACACCAGCAAGCAATACACTGCCACTATTGAAACGGAGAAGGGAGACCTGGTGCTGGAGCTGTTCGCCAGCGATGTGCCGGTAACGGTCAACAATTTCGTATTCCTGGCCCGTGAGGGATTCTATGATGGTAGCACTTTTGACCGTGTTCTCCCTGGCTTTATGGCCCAGGGGGGGAGACCCTACTGGAACAGGGGCTGGTACACCTGGTTACTCGTTTGCTGATGAATTCACCGGGCATACCCATGTTGCTGGTGCTTTATCAATGGCCAATCGCGGTTCTGACACCAATGGCTGCCAGTTTTTCATTACCTATACTCCCCAGCCTAGCCTCAATGGTAAGCACACGGTATTTGGCCAGCTAATACAGGGGATGGATGTCCTGGAAAAACTGACGCCCAGGGATCCAAGCCAGAATCCGCAGTTCACGGGCGATAAAATAATACAAATAACCATAGAGGAGAAGTAGTTTCCCCCTGGCCATTAATAAATATGGGGGCAATCTAGCGTAAAGGGTGTTATGAAAATAAGGACGATAACCACAGGAGTAAGCTTGTCCTATCCTGTAGAAGAATTGAGAATCAAGGAGGCTGCTGAGTTTAATTTTAGAGCAAGGAGGTTTTTTGAGGACAAGGGCTATGAAGTGCAGACACTTAGAATAGCCACCCAGCCCTGGTCTGAGTATCTTGGCATACTGAGCCAGAACCAGATAATTGATGAAATAAGGAATATAGAAAAGCTATGTGTAGATAATGGAATCGACTTTACCAGTATAGGAACAGTTACCGACATAAGGTTTATAGATTTAATTCCACAAATAATTAAGCATACTTCTATAATTTCGGCTTCGGTGACAATAGGAGATGTGACAGGCGGCATAGATTATGAAGCTGCCAGGATGACAGCAAAGGTAATTGTGCGAATTTCAAAAGAAACGGATGGCGGCTACGGAAATTTCCGCTTTGCCGCTCTCTCAAACTGTCCCCCGGATATCCCCTTTTTCCCGGCAAGCTACCATAAAGGCAGGACTTGTTTTTCCATAGGACTGGAATGCAGCGATCTGGTTTCTAAGGCCTTTGAGAAATCAAAAGACCTGGCTGAAGCTGAAAAAAGCCTTAGAGCCATCTTTACCAGTGAGGTTAAGAATATTGAAAGAATTACAAGCGAAATCGAGAAACAGGAGAAGATTTATTTCAAGGGAATCGATATTTCCACGGCACCATCATTACAGGAAAATGAAAGCATTGCTTTCGCCTTCGAAAAGCTAAATTTGGCCAAGTTTGGTGCTCCTGGGACTCTGGCTATTTCGGGGATGATTACCAGAGTGCTGAAATCAGTTGATGTCAAGAAATGCGGCTATTCTGGACTGATGCTGCCTGTCCTGGAGGATTTTGGCTTGGCAGCCAGATGCAGCGAAGGACTTTTTGGCGTTGATGATATTTTGCTTTACTCTGCCGTTTGTGGCACTGGTTTGGATTGTATCCCACTACCCGGAAATATTCCTGTGGATAAAATTTATGCTATTTTGTTGGATATGGCGACGTTGTCTATAAAATTAAACAAGCCGCTTTCGGCAAGGCTGCTTCCAGTTCCAGACAAAAACGCCGGTGAAATGGCACATTTTGAATCACCTTATCTAATTGATTGCAAAATACTGGAAGTAAAGTAGCTGCTGGCTCAAGCGAGGAGGAAATCCTGGAGGCATATCCTTCCGCTGAGGCGAGAGGATATACGGGCGGCGCTGGCTTTCGCCGCTGAGATGGCAAGGGAACGCTATGTGGACATTCCCTTGAATGTCTGATGAGGATTAAGCTGGATTGTGGAGCCAGGACGCCTTCGCATTCATGAGGAAGTGGAGGGTGAATAATCGCTGAGAGGTCTCATCTACATTGGCCCGCTGTTTGCCACGGCGTTGGTTATGTCGAAGGCTCGTAGTGCCAGGCGTCCCCTAACACCTGTGGGCGTTGACAACAGCGGCGGAAACTGAGGTTCCTGATTTCGGCGCGCCGAACAATCCGCTATTTTCATTGAGATTATAGCACCCGTGATAATGACTATGAAACTGGATATGGTAACTCGCCCTACTGAACAAAAGGCTAAATTGTGCACCGCTTTTTTTAGTCATGGCCTGCCGCCTGCTATGGTGAGATATCCTCCTCTAGAATCCTAAGAATTTCTTCTGCAACATAAGTCTTATTCCGTTTGCCACCTGTAATCTCCACCAAAATACCCTCATCTTCAAGAACACGTATTGCTTTCTGGGCAGCGGGGAATGTTACTCCAAGAAGTTCCTGAGCAATCCTGGGATTTAATACCGGTCTCATAAGGATGAGCTCAATAAGTTGCCCCGCGGTTGGAGGCAAATGCTTCTCCAAGCTGGTCCGATGATAATCTTGGTGAAGGTCTAATAGACGACGAGACCGCTGGACAGCATCGCTTGATTGGTTAACCACCGCCTGCAAGAAGAATTGAATCCATTTTCCCCAGGCTCCTTTTTGACTGACCTGCAGGAGGCGTTCATAATATTCCCGACGATGTCTCTCCAAGAAGGCACTAAGATAAAGCAAGGGCTTAGTGAGGATGCCTCGCTCGCAAAGGAAAAGCGTAATCAACAATCGCCCGATACGCCCATTGCCATCCAGAAAAGGATGAATGGTTTCGAACTGGTAATGAATCAGCGCCAACTGGACAAGAGGAGGCAAATCTATATCGGCATGCAAGAACTTTTCCAATTAGTCAAGAGCGTCTTGCATCTCAGGAACAGGTGGTGGCACGAAGCTTGCCTCATTTAGGCTGCATCCAGGAGGTCCAATCCAATTCTGGGATTGGCGGAACTCACCGCGAGTAGCGTGCTCGCCACGCACTCTTTCCATAAGAATGCCATGTAGTTCGCGAATCAATCGCAGGCTCAGAGGTAACGCATCTAAGCGTTTGAGCCCATACTCTATAGCGCGCACGTAGTTTTGAACCTCTCTTACATCTCGCTGTTTCTCGACTTTCGTAGCCTCGAATAACAGCAAGTCGGAAAGTGATGACTGTGTCCCCTCAATGCGTGAGGAAAGGACCGCTTCTCTCCGAATAAAGGGATAAATGAGCAGGTGAGGGTTAGGCAAAGTCTCTCCAAGCCCGGAGAGAGTCCCCAAGGCCAGGTCGGCCCTGGAAATCAGAGAGACGAGGGAATTGTCCCACTCCAGCTTCGGGGGTAGAGGGTGGGGGACAAAAGCCCAATATTCACCCGAAGCACGGATTAACCTTCCTGAGGGGCTATTTTGAAACAGACCAATTTCCATATTAAACACCGGTTTAATAAGCTTTTACCTTATTAAACGAATTGCCTATTTT
>CAZILT010000031.1:0-20971 GCA_964540185.1 uncultured Dehalococcoidales bacterium | reverse complement strand
CCCGACTTACTCGCCTACTACAACAAAATCTGGCAGGAGAACTGGCACGACTCCATCTTCATTATGAAGCAGGACCTGACACAGGACAACTACAGAGTCCTGGGCGGAAAGATGATTGGAACTTATTATGAGCGCTATTCGCCCTTTGATTTAGATACGACCATAGGCACCGAGATGGGCCTCAATTTCTCCTTGGACGAGGAGAATAAATACAGGATGATAGGCTATATAGACCGACTGTCGCGGGATAAAGACAATGTTTATGAAATTCATGACTATAAGACATCTGCCCGTCTGCCGAGCCAGGAAGACGCTGACAATGACAGGCAGCTCGCCTTATACCACATCGGAATTCAGCAGAAGTGGCCAGATATCAAGAATATCAGGCTTATGTGGCATTACCTTGCCTTCGACACGGAACTGGTTTCCCATCGCACTCCTGAGAGTATTTCAAATTTGGTTGAAGACACTAAGCGCTTAATTGATGAAATCGAATCAGCCCAAGACTTTCCACCAAGCGAATCTCCCTTATGTGACTGGTGTGAGTATCCTGACCTGTGCCCACTGAGAAAGCATTTCTTCAAGGTAGAAGCCCTACCGGGAAACGAGTACCTCAACGAGCCAGGTGTCGTCTTGGTCAATAAATATGTGGAACTTAAAGATAAAGGAGCAAGAATAAAAGCGGAGATGGAGGAGGTAAAGGAGGCAATACTTGACTATGCCAAAAGAGAAGATGTTGCAGCCATAAAAGGCAGTGATTACAAAGCAAGAATCAACTTTGATGAGAAGCTAAAATTTCCTGGCAAGAATGATGCCGAGCGACAGAAACTAGACAAGACAATAAGAGAGGCAGGTAAATGGGAGGAGGTTTCCCAGCTTGATACCGCATCGCTCGCCCGCATCGTTGAGAACAGTCTCTGGAGCAAAGACTTAATTGAGCAAGTCATAAAGTACGGCAGAATCGAGGAGACCAGCTCCGTCAGCATATCGAAATTGAAGGACGCGGAGAAATAAAATACGAAAACATTAATACCCTACAATTCAGTACATCACGGCAATACTGAAAAGGTTGCTGTTGATCCACGACTTCCATAAACCACTTGGAGAAAAACCTTTGCTGGAGAGCTGTAGTCGCTTGCCACCAAGAGCCAAGAGGTATATTATTAAACAAAAGTGGCATTTCGTTTAATAAGGTAAAGGGTTATTAAACAGGCGTTTAATATGGAAATCAGCTTATTTCAAAACAGCCCATCGGGAAGACTAATTCGTGCTATAGATGGATATTGGGCTTTTATTCCTAACCCGCTACCTCCAAATTTGGAATGGGATAATCCCCTGGTATCCTTAATTTCCCGGGCTGATTTAGCTCTGGGGACTCTCTCCGGGCTCGGTGAGACCTTGCCTAATCCTCACTTGCTTATTTACCCCTTTATCCGCCGAGAGGCAGTCCTTTCCTCACGCATTGAAGGGACACAGTCATCACTTTCTGATTTGCTACTATTCGAGGCAACAAGAGTTGAAAAACAGCGAGATGTAAAGGAGGTTCAAAATTATGTCCGCACTTATAGAATATGGACTCAACTGTCTGGACGAACTGCCGCTGAGCCTACACTTGATTTGTGAGTTACACAGCATTCTCATGGAAGGAGTCCGTGGCGCATGTGCCACCCCTGGCGAGTTTCGTCAATCCCAGGTCTGGATTGGCCATCCTAGATGCAGCTTAAATGAGGCCACCTTCGTACCACCACCCCCCCTCTGAGATGCAAGATACTCTCGACCAATTGGATGAATTCCTGCACGCCGATACAGATTTGCCACCTCTGGTCCAATTGGCACTGATTCACTACCAGTTCGAGACCATTCACCCCTTTCTCGATGGTAATGGGCGTATGGGGCGCTTGTTAATTACCCTTTTCCTGTGCCAGCGAGGTATTCTTACCAAGCCCTTGCTTTATCTCAGCGCCTTCTTTGAGCACCATCGTCGAGAGTATTACAATCTTCTTCTGAAAGTCAGTCAGCAGGGGGCTTGGCGACAGTGGATTGAATTCTTCTTGCGTGGAGTGACGGAGCAATCAAGAGATGCTGTCCTGCGAGCTGGCCATCTATTAGACCTTCAACAGAATTATCAGCAGACCGGCTTGAGAAAGCATTTGCCCCCAACCGCGGGGCAACTTATTGAGCTTATTTTTATAAGACCAGTACTAAATATTAAGAGCGCTCAAGAATTTCTTGGGGTAACGTTTCCTGCTGCTCAGAAAGCGATACAGCTTCTGGAACAGGAAGGGATCCTGGCAGAGATTACGGGCGGCAAGCGGAATAAGACCTACGCTGCAAGAGAAATTCTCAAGATTTTGGAGATGGACATCCCATCCTAGCAAGAGATAGACATGGCAGAAAATGAAAAAATAAACAATAATCGTACAATGGTCACCTCTACAGGCATAAACAAAAAAGGCATTTATCTCCTCCACAAAAAGGGTTCGTGATGCCACAATTTATCTACGATTCCCACAAACCGCCGAAGAAAAACTACTGGAGAAGGGCTTTGATGTTGTAGGAGAATTCTTCTGTAAGTGCCTTGATACCTATGGAATATGTAAGATTGTTGGTGGAATAAGCAAGGGCAAACCTGATGAAAAAGACTTGAGGCAAGCGGAAAACTTTGCCCAGAATCTGAAGGTTTGATGCTGGATTCCTCTTTTCTTGACTAGCTCAAGGATTACAGGCTACCATACTCCACATTGAATGCCCAAAAGATACCGAAACTTTGCCTTTTCCCGCTAACAGCTGAGATAAATAAGCAAGGTCACCTTTGCATTGGTGGCTGTGATGCTGTTGACCTAGCTAAGGAATTTGGCACACCACTTTACCTGTTCGATGAATTCACACTCCACCACAAGTGCCGAGAGTTTAAGGCTGAGTTCTCCAAATATCACCCTGATACTCTGGTTATCTACGCTTCCAAAGCCTTCTTAAACAGGGCATTAGCCCTTATCTTCAAAGAGGAAGGTTTAGGCCTTGATGTTGTCTCCGGCGGAGAGCTCAGCATCGCCCACTCCGTAGATTTCCCCTCATCCGTGATTTATTTTCACGGCAATAACAAGACACCGGAAGAGCTAAGACTGGCTCTAGACTGGAATATCGGTCGTGTAGTGGTGGACAACTTATATGAGCTTGAGCTACTTAACAGGTTGGCTAAAGAGAATGGAATCAGTCAGGACATCCTGCTTCGTATCACCCCTGGAGTTGACCCTCACACTCATAAATACACCACTACAGGAACTCTGGATAGCAAATTCGGCTTCCCCCTGACTACAGGACAGGCTGAAGAGGCAGTAAAACAGGCTATGTCAGCATCCAATCTCAATCTACTGGGACTTCATTTTCACCTTGGCTCCCCTATTTTTGAGACAAAACCCTACGAGCTGGCTATAGAACTTGCCCTCCGCTTTGCTCAAGAAATCACGGGGGAATTTGGCTTCCAGCTCAGCGAATTCAGTATTGGCGGTGGTTTTGCTGTCCAATACACCCTAGATTGTAAAGCACCCAGCATAGCTGACTATGCTCGAGTTATAGCGGACAAAGTAAAGAACCTTATTTCACAGATGGGATTAGGTTCCCCTCGACTCATTGTTGAGCCAGGAAGGGCAGTTGTAGCACAGGCTGGAATAGCTCTGTATAAAGTGGGAGCAATAAAGGAAATACCCGGCATAAGAAAGTATATCTGTGCTGATGGCGGCATAAGCGATAACATTCGTCCAGCTCTTTATGGAGCCAGATACGAAGCTTTAGTAGCCAACAAAGCTTTAGAGGCAGAGGAGGATAGGGTTACCATTGCTGGCAAGCTCTGCGAATCGGGAGATATTCTAGTGAAAGATGTCAATTTGGCTTCAGTCTCTCCCGGTGATATCGTCGCCTTGCCGGTTTGCGGCGCTTACTGCGTCCCCATGTGGAGCAATTATAATGCCCTGCCCAGGCCAGCTATAGTGATAGTAAATGAGGGCAAGGCACACCTCATTCGGCAACGCGAAAGTTACCAGGATTTAATGAACCTGGATGTGATTTAAATGTGGCAAGTAAGAGGACAGAACAAAATTCTGGCTTTGCTCGACTGCAGCCTCAAAGAGAAGAACATAGCTCATGCTTACCTTCTGGTAGGGCCACGCCATGTAGGCAAAAAAACCTTGGCCCTTAATTTAGCCCAGGCTCTTAATTGCGACGACCCACAACCCCCCTGTGGCCAATGCTACTCCTGCCGCCGAATCTTTGAAGGCCAGCATGCTGACGTGATTGTTATAGATTTGGACTTGTGCCGCCGAATAAGTAAAGATTCAGATCCCGAAGAATCGGGGCAAAAAACAAAAATTGGTATTGGCTGCATCAAGGAGCTCCAAAGGTTGGCTAACTTGCCAACTTACGAAGGGAAATATAAAGTGTTCATCTTTGAAGAAGCTGAATATCTGTCCACCGAGGCAGCTAACCGCTTGCTTAAGATATTGGAGGAACCACCTCCCAAAGTGGTTTGGCTCTTGCTGGCTACTGAGGAAAGACAACTCCTACCCACAATTATTTCCCGCTGTCAACGGCTGGAATTGAAGCATTTGCCCAAGAAGCAAATACAACAAATACTTATAGATTCATATAATGTTGCGCCTGACAAAGCAAAGCTTCTGGCGCACTTATGCCATGGCTGCCTGGGCTGGGCATTATCAGCTCTAGCAGACGATGACATCCTCCTCCAGCGGTGTCAAAACACTGACAGACTGATTTCCCTATTGACTGCCAGCTTAGGACAGCGCTTCGCTTATGCTCAGGAGCTAGCTACAAAATTCAGTCAAGATCGGAGGCCCACAATGGAGATAATAGAAACCTGGCTCAATTGGTGGCATGACTTGATGCTCATCAAGGGTGGCTACAAGGAGGCTATCACTAACATAGACTATGAACCAGCCCTGGCGAAACAGGCCAAAAATCTGAGCCTGCGCGAGATTAAAGACTTCACCAGCAACTTATACCTGACAGAGGAGGAACTCTCCAGAAACATTAATGCTCGTTTAG
The DNA here is from genome assembly GCA_964540185.1 of uncultured Dehalococcoidales bacterium. Taxonomy (GTDB): domain Bacteria; phylum Chloroflexota; class Dehalococcoidia; order GIF9; family AB-539-J10; genus CAZCKW01. The sequence continues at coordinate 15,913 of CAZILT010000031.1, read as the reverse complement.
CCTTTGAATCGCTGATGCTTAATATGCCTAAAAACCCACATACGCAACCCTAAACTCTAAATCTTAAACTTTGGCATTTTGGATTTTGAATTTGTCTGGGATTTAGAAATTCGAATTTAGGAGTTATAATATGTGCTGATGGCTAACATAATTGGAATCCGCTTCCAGCCCAGAGGCAATGTATTCTACTGTGATGCCGGTGATATGCCACTACAGACCGGCGACATCGTGGTAGTGGATACCGACCACGGTCTGGACCTGGCTAAAGTCACCACCCCTGGAGATCGAGAAAGAGAGCTAACCAAACCAGTGATAACGGTGATACGCCGTGCTCAACCAGAAGATTTAGAGAAGGCCCAAGGGGACAAAGAAAAGGAAGCTATGGCCAAATGCAAAGAAATGGTAGCCAGCCTCGGTTTAAACATGAAGCCCTTATCAGCTCGCTATGACTTCGATAGCAGCCATTTGACCATATTCTTTAGCGCTCAGGAGAGAGTCGACTTTCGGAACTTAGTTCAAAAATTGAGCCACAGCCTCAAAACACATGTGGAGTTAAGGCAAATAGGACCAAGAGATGAAGTTAAATTGGTGGGTGGCATAGGTAAGTGTGGTTATCCTTTGTGCTGCCAGGGTTTTCTCACTGGCTTTACCCCCGTCTCCATTAGAATGGCTAAACAGCAGGGGCTTGCTTTAAATCCTCTGAAGATATCCGGCATCTGCGGGCGACTTCTCTGCTGCCTTAGCTATGAAAGCAAACAATATACAACTCTAAAGGAGGAAATGCCTCAAGTAGGTCAGAGAATATCAACACCCTTCGGCCAGGGCAAGGTAGTTAGCACCAACCTGCTGAGAGAAATGATAGTAGTGAAGCTAACCGATAGCGGAGAGGTTAAGGGAATACGCCTCAATCAGGTAAGTTATGAATGAGCTAAATACTTTTGCCACTCACTGTGAGTGTCAAGATAGCCATAAGGAACATAGAAACCATCATTACGCGGGGGGCGCGGCTGATGAAGTAGCTTCATTCCAGCCTCCCCCGGTGTCCTGCCACCCTTATGTCGATTGCAAAGTTTACAGGCGCTGACTACATTCTCCCAACTGTGCTCTCCACCCCATCGCCGTGGAATAACATGGTCTAAGGTGAGTTCCTTTGCCTTACGACCACAATACTGACAGGTATAGTGGTCACGATTAAACACCTCGAATTTAGTCAACTTCCTATGATAACGAGGGCGGGTAACCATATAGACAAGGTGAATTACTGAAGGTATCGGAAAAATCTGTGCAACAGAATGAAGCTCTCCTCGGCTGTTTTCCAGCACCTCAGCTTTACCACAAAAGACCAGCACTATAGCCCGACGCACACGACACAAATTCAGCGGCTCGTAACTCTGATTAAGCACCAAAACAGGAGAATTTACCATAATAGGTCCCTTGACAACAACACTCGCTTATTCTACCAGCCATTATTTTTCAGTTGCAATAACCCTGTCTATCTTACCCCCAATCTGCGCCAACACACACCCAGGTCCAGTTCCTGGCAAAGAGTCAGCCTACTTAGTATCTCTAACCTGCTCAATTAACTTGAGCACCTTTGCTCCTTGTTCAATAGAGTCATCATAGTGAAAGCTAAGCTGCGGAACACACCTCACTCTCAGATGTGAAGCTAGCTTCTTGCGCAAGAAACCACAGGCTGCATCAAAACCTGCCAGCATCTCTTCTTTATCCACTTCATCCCCTACTCTGCTCACAAATACCTTAGCATACTTGAGGTCAGGCGAAACCAAGACTCTTGTTACTGAGATAAAATTGCTTAACCTTGGGTCGTTAACCTCACGCTCAAGTGACTCACTAATTTCTTGCTTGATAAATTTTGCTAGCCTTTCAGTGCGCCTGGACATTTAGTTCTCCTATGAACTCTCCACCATCTGTCGTTCCGCTTTGCTCCCTTCACAATGACGTTGGATCCCTCAGCTCGCCCTCTCCATTCTATAAAACTCGATAATATCGCCGGCACAGAAATCGGTAAACCCTTCCATGCCTATGCCACACTCAAGGCCAGCGGTCACCTCAGTGGCATCTTCCTTGAAACGTCTCAAGCTAGAGACTCGAGACTCGCACACCACCTCATTTTGCCGCAGCACTTTGACCTGGGCATCTCGCCACGCCTTCCCCTCCTTAACATAGGCTCCCGCTACCTTGCCCTGCTTGCTGCTAGCGAATACTGACCGTACCTCAGCACGCCCCCCAATTACCTCTACATAAGTTGGCTCAAGCATTCCCCTTAGCGTCTTACTCACATCTTCTTCCAATCTGTAAATTACATCGTATCGCTGAATGCTTATCCCTTCTGTTTCAGCTAATTGCTGTGCTCCTGGAGCCGGATCGGTATTAAAACCAACGATAATGCCTTTTGAAGCCAAAGCAAGAAGCACATCGCTCTCCGTGACACTGCCACTAGCAGCATGTATAACATTGGCTCTCACTTCTTCTGTGCTTAATCGTTCTATAGAGTTCTTTATTGGTTCAATGCTGCCCTGAACATCTGTCTTCAAAATTATATTGAGTTCCTTCACCTGACCTTCACTTATTTGCTTAGAAAGAGTAGTCAAACTCAAAGGCACACGGGCTCTCACAGCTTCTTGCTTACCTACAACAGCCCGTGCTTGGTGCTCATCGGTAACCACAGTAAAGACCTCTCCTGACACTGGCACGCCATTTATGCCAAGAACCTCCACCGGAGTTGACGGCTCAGCCTTCTTAACCCGCTTCCCTTTATCATCGAACATGGCTTTGATTTTACCCCAACTGTCGCCAGCTACCACGATATTACCCACCTCAAGAGTACCCTTCTGAACCAGAAGAGTGGCCAAGGGCCCTTTAGTTTTATCCAGTTTAGCCTCAATAACCACACCTTCTGCTGCGCAATTAGGGTCAGCTTTTAACTCCAATATGTCAGCAACGAGAAATAAGTTCTCTAACAAATCCGAGACCCCAATCTCTTTCTTAGCCGAAATGGGAACACAAACAACCTCACCACCCCATTCCTCAATAATTAAACCCTGATCGGAAAGCTGCCGCTTTACACGCTCAGGATTGGCACTAGGTTTATCAATCTTATTAAGAGCAACCACCACAGGTATCTCAGCGGCCTTAGCGTGGTTTATAGCTTCCACAGTCTGAGGCATAACGCCATCATCAACAGCAACTACCAAAACCACAATATCAGTTGCCTGTGCCCCGCGAGCCCTCATAGCAGTAAAAGCCTCATGCCCAGGTGTATCCAGAAAGGTGATTTTGCGTTCATTAACCATGGTTTGATAAGCACCAATGTGCTGAGTAATAGCTCCTGCTTCATGGGCAGTTACATTAGTTCTCCTGATAACATCAAGGAGGGTCGTCTTACCGTGGTCAACATGCCCCATTACAGTAACCACTGGGGGGCGCATTTGCAGTTTGCCTCTTGTTCTCTCTTTGCGAGAGGGCATGACTCGATGCTCCACTTTCCGCCGGACGTTATAGCCTAAATCCTGAGCCACCATGGCTGCAGTATCAAAATCAATGGTTTGATTGATGTTAGCCATAATGCCCTTCCGCATAAGGTGCTTAATAACTTTCGCTGGCTCTACTTTTAACATACCAGCTAGTTGTCCTACAGTTATGGAAGGTGAAAGCTCAACTCGCGGCAATGCTGGTTGATTTGCTTCAGCCATATTTCCTGATCCTTGATTAGCTACCGAACCCAATTTTCTATCACTCAAATCTAATCCCTCTATGGTAAGTTATTACTATAATTTATTAAAGATTGGCGATTGTCACCGCTAATCTTTGTTCGTAGAGCACGCTCTAAACAATTCCCCTTTAGTCCTCTCTCCCAACAATCTTTTCGAGGGCATAAATAGGCACCTCTACCTGGCTTCTTGGCCAGCAAATCTAGTTCCACAACTCCATCGCTAGCGCACACCAGGCGAACTAAATCCCTCTTGTTCCTCGTTTGCCGACAAGCAATGCAAGTCCGCTGAGGTACACGTTTATTCTTCTGGCTCATCATCCGTGAAGTAAACCCTCTGCCTCCTATGCCCTTTGCCCCTTGCTTTGCTTTTCTCTAACTCCTTATCTTTCTCCCTGCTGGTCATTCCTGTTTTTGGCCTGCCCGGTAAAATATCCTCGGCAAATCTAATCTGCGGTTTTTCTCCAGGCTCCTCAGGGGAAGCCCCGGCAGCCACTCTAAATTCGTCGCTGGCTAAAAGTGTAGTTATGTCTTGTACTTCATCCTCCCCGACTGGCTCTGGCTCTTCAGGTTCAGTTAACACAGCAGAACTAATTTCACCCTCTTTCAACTCTTCACTAACCTCGGGCAAGGGTGCCTTTTCCGCTTCAGCGGCAGAGGCACTCCTGATATCAATTCGCCAACCTGTCAATTTTGCTGCCAGCCTAGCGTTCTGCCCCTCCTTGCCTATAGCTAAAGATAACTGCTTATCAGGAACAATCACAGTAGCGGTATTTTCTGCCTCACTCAGCTCAATACGAGCTACTTGAGCCGGGCTGAGCGCGTTAGAGATGAATATCTTGGGGTCGGCATGCCACTGAATTATATCTATTTTTTCACTATTTAATTCGTTGATAATAGTTTGCAGCCTGATGCCCCGAGGTCCAATACAGCAACCTACGGGGTCAACGCCTTCTTGGTAAGTGGATACAGCTACTTTGCTTCTATGCCCAGCTTCGCGGGCTATGGCTTTTATCTCCACGATGCCGTTATGAACTTCAGGGATTTCCAACTCAAAAAGGCGACGTAGAAGATTTGGGTGAGAACGAGAAAGTACTATTTGTGTCCCTTTGTCCCCTCGACTAATCTCCAAAAGATAGAATCTGAATTGGCATCCTGTATGGTAGCGCTCATTAGGCACCTGCTCATCAAAGGGAAGTATTGCCTCTGTCTTGCCTAAGTTAACGTAGATTTGATTAGGCTGGATAAATTGGATTGTCCCGCTGACAATTTCACCTTCCTTATTAGCAAACCTCTCATACAGTGCATGATGTTCTGCCTCGCGCAACCGCTGCAGAACAATCTGCCTTGCTGCCTGAGCGGCAATGCGCCCGGCACTTCTGGGTGTGGATTCTAGTTCCACCACTTCGCCAATCTGAACGTCACGGCGCAATTTCTGAGCTTCAGGCAGAGAAATTTCCTTAAGTGGATTCGTGACAGGATCAGCCACAACTTTCCTAACATAAACTTTAATACCTGCGGCATCGGGATCGATTTTGACCGAGATATCCTGCTCACTGTCAAAAACATCCTTTTTATAGGCTGAAGCAAGTGCTGATTCCAAAATTGACAACACCACTTCTTTAGGTAAGTTTCTCTCAGACGAAAGCTGCGTAATAGCTGCTATAAACTCTTTCTTCATTTATCCCACACCATAATAATATAAATCTAACAAAAAAGTGGGTTTTTGCCCACTTAATTAGGTATAATATACCCTTGAAAATCAATATAGCATAATTGAAGGAAAAGTGCAAAGGTGAAGGTGCTGGTTCAACGAGTTACTGGTGCTTCGGTAAGCGTAGGGAATAGGACAGCAGGCAGAATCGGCCCAGGGCTAGTAGTTTTTCTCGGCATCGCTAAAGGCGACTCACCAGAAGACGCCCGCTATTTAGCAGACAAAATAGTTAATTTGCGTATTTTTGCTAATAACGCCAGTCATTTTTCCCTCTCTGCGCTGGAAACAAAAAGAGAGGTCCTGATAGTCAGTCAGTTTACTCTTCTAGCTGATTCACGCAAGGGGAGGCGCCCCAGCTTTACCGAAGCAGCTCCACCAGATAAGGCTAGGGAATTATATGATTTCTTCGTGGAGCAAGTTCGCTCCACTGGCCTTAAGACCGAAACAGGAACTTTTCAAGAGCATATGCTGGTTAACATACAAAATGATGGGCCAGTTACCCTGATGTTAGAAAGTAGAAACAACTAATTGCATCAGCAGAGACTGTTTAGTAACCCTTTTTGTCATTCTGAGCCCTACGGGCGAAGAATCTCTTTTAGACTCTTCGCGGAGCCTGTCCTGAGCGAGATTCTTCGGTCACTTCGCTCCCTCAGAATGACAAGTAGCGAAGGGCTCAGAGTGACATTTTTCACTAGTTAATAAACGCTCTCATCAGCAACCTGTTGCAATAATTCCAGCGACCTGCTATAGTTCTCGTTTCAAATGCTTTGCTACGAAGTGCTAAGAGGAAAAGGCCACCGCCTGACTCCACAGCGAAAGTTAATCCTTAAAGTTATCTACAACGCCCATAGTCACATCAGCGCCGCAGAAATCTACGAGCAACTGCACGCTCGTTATCCTTACAGCAATATATCTACTGTCTATCGTACTCTAGAGTTATTGAAACAATTAAACCTGGTTACCGAAACCAATTTTGGCGACGGGCGTGCCCGTTATCATAACGTCAAGAAGGGGCATCACCATCACTTAGTCTGTCACACATGCGGCAAGGTAATAAAGTTAGGTGAATCCGTATTATATCAATTAAAAGATACCTTGCTCCGCGATTACGGTTTTGACACTAGCCTAAGACATTTAGCCATTTCAGGAGAGTGCCGAGATTGTCGCCAGAAAGGGAATTAATTTTTTGCCCGATTATTGCAATTAATTGCAAGTACATAGAATATTAAAAGGAGGACATATGAAGACCAACTCTTTGCTAACTATGCTGGCAACACTTCTTCTGGTAATATGCTTCACTCTCCCATCATGTTCCCATTCATCGGTAGATATCGTGGCAGGAAGCACACCTATAAATGCTATTGCGCAGGACATAGCTGATGGCACACTACAGATAAGTAATCTTATACCTCCGGGGATGTGTCCCGGACATTACGATGTGAAGCCAGGTGATGTTAAGACATTAGCCAACAGCAAAGTCCTCATCATTCACAACTGGCAGCAGGATAAGGCAAATATAACCAGCCTTATTGAAGCTGCTAATAACCCCAATCTCATCGTCAAAGTTATTGATGTTAAAGATGCCCCTATGATACCCGAAGTCCAGACTGAAACCGTAGACAAAATCGTGCAAGTACTGAGTGATATAGACCCACAGAACTCGGCATATTACCGGGAAAGGGCTGATAAGAGAACGCAATCTGTTTTAGCTAAGGGCGAAGAAGTGAAAAATAGATTGCAGGAGGCAAAGGTAGATGAAGTAAAGGTAATCTGTTCGAACATGCAAGCGGATTTTGTAAGCTGGGCCGGTTTTGATGTAGTGGCTACCTATGGCCGCCCTGAAGAGTTAAGCGGGTTGAAAGTGGCAGAGTTGGTAACCCAAGGTAAAGAAGCTGGTGTGGCCTTGGTTATTGATAATCTGCAAAGTGGTCCTGATGCAGGGAAGACAATAGCTGAGGACATCGGGGCTACACAGGTAACTATATCTAACTTCCCAGGCGGCTTTGAAGAAACTGAGACCTGGGAGAAGACGGTGCACAAAAATGTTGATTTCTTGCTCGAAGCCCTGGCTGAGTGGAGACAGCAACATGGATGATGTAGTTATCAGCATAAAGGACGCCGTAGTTTCCTATCGGGAGGATGTAGCACTACAGGGCGTATCTCTGGAGGTGAGGCGAGGAGAGTTCATCGGCATCATTGGACCCAACGGCGCCGGTAAAACTACCCTGCTTACCGTCATTAATGGCTTGGGCAAGCTGGTCCAGGGTGAAGCCTGGGTATTGGGACTGCAAGTGAATGGGAGAAATGGCAATGAATTGAGAAAACGCATAGGTTATGTGGCTCAAGTAGAGAATATTGACCCCAGATTGCCTATCAATTTGAGGGAGACTGTAATGGTAGGCTGCTATGGCCGGCTGGGGCTAGTCCACCGACCGACACGGGATCACTGGAAAAAGGTGGATGGAGCACTGAGAATGGTCGGTATGACTCACCTGTCGCAGCGACCCATAGGGCATTTATCAGGAGGCGAATATCAAAGAGCAGCCATTGCTAGAGCCCTGGTTCAGCGTCCTGAAATATTCCTCCTTGATGAGCCCACTGCCTCTATAGATGAACGCGCTCAGTGGGAAATCTTGAACATCATACAAACTATTCACAAGAGACACCACATGACTACCCTATTCGTCACCCACGACCTCAGGACGCTGCCTTCCATTTGCCAGCGGCTGATACTGATGAAAGAAGGCAGAATCTGGCAGCAGGGTAGCCCAGATTCGATGCTTAAAGAACAGATACTGAGCCAGCTCTATGATGCTCCTGTCGCATTACCTGCCAAAGCTAAAATTACTTCACCAGAGGCCATCACGAGTTGATATGAATATAGCTATTCTACAGTACCAGTTTATGCAAAATGCCATCCTTGCCGGGTTATGCGGCGGCATAACCTGTTCCATTATAGGCATCTTCGTGGTTACCATGCACCTCTCTTTTATCGGGGTGTGTATTGCCCACGCCGCCTTCGCCGGGGCACTACTTGGCATCTGGCTGGGTTTCAACCCTCTCATCGGTGCCCTGGCCTTCAGCCTGGCCTCTGCAGCCATCATTGGCCCCATAGCTGACCGCGGTGAACTAAACCTTGATACCTCAATTGGCATAATCTTCTCCCTGATGCTGGGGCTGGCATTTCTTTTCCTGGGGCTGATGCCCGGCTCCCGAACAGAAGCTTTGAATCTGTTCTGGGGAAGTATCCTCACTGTCACCAGACAAGATTTGACTTTCCTGCTCATAGTAACAGCCGTGATAATTGCACTGATAGCGGTCTTTTACAAGGAAATCCAGGCGGTGATTTGCCACCGGCAGGTAGCTCTAGTGGTAGGCATTCCAGCAACTTTAATTTTCTACGGGCTGCTACTGGCCACAGGGTTAACCATTACTGCTTCGCTGCAGAGCATAGGTGGCTTGCTTATTTATAGCCTTATTCTCAATCCTGCAGCAGCGGCATATCAACTTACTTACAGCTTGGAGCGAATGCTACTCATCGCCTCAGTTTTTGGTATTATCTCCTGCTGGGTTGGGCTGGCACTCTCCTATCTCCTGGATATCCCTTCGGGTGCCTCTATTGTACTAACTTCGTCTGTTATCTTTGGTCTGGCAACAGCATTTTCTCCTAAGAGGAGAGTAAAAAGATGGCAACAAACTCAAGTATCAGGTTAGATACACAACGTCAAAAATACTTTGACCGACTGGCTTCGAACTGGGATAAAGAGGTTACCCTGGAGACACTGGAGTGCCTCGGCAACATCATCAAGGAATTGAATATCAGCCCCGGGAGTCGTGTGCTCGATATCGGCAGTGGCACTGGCATCCTTTTGCCCTTTTTAATTGAGGCAACCGGAGGTAAAGGAAGAATCATAGCCCTGGACTTCTCAGCAGAGATGTTGCATCAAGCTAAAGCTAAAACATTTAATCCTACCGTGGATTTTATTCAATCTGATGTTACAGCCATTCCCTTAGCCGATAACTATGCTAACTTAGCTATATGCAATAGCGCTTTCCCCCATTTCAGCCACAAATCAGCGGCACTCAAGGAAATAGCCAGGGTGATTAACAGCAATGGACAGTTAGTTATCTGCCATACTGCTAGCCGAGATAAGATTAATCAATTACACCAATCCATCGGCGGAGTAGTTAGCACCGACCTTCTACCAGCTGAATCGCGACTTAGGGAGCTACTAGAGCAGGCTGGCCTGGCAGTAACCCGCCTGGAGGATAAACCCGAATACTACCTGGTTATCGCCAGGAAAGTGACTGAAACTTCATAATAATAACCAAAACCTCCGCTGGTTTTTAAACAAAGTTCCCTTTTTGCAATTCTCCATGGAGGTAGCCCATAAACTCATTTGCCTTCTCCAGCGGCGGCTTAGTAGCTAAACTGACAGCAACAAACAAGATAACACAAGCTATAACACCCCAAACAGCTGGCCAAAGACCCAGTGGCCTAAAATTGGCTACCTGAAGCACCAGGACAACAATAGCGCCTACAATCATACTGCTGAGAGCACCTGTAGCAGTAGCCCTCTTCCAAAAGAAAGCAGCGATTATAGTGGGTACCGCCATCAGGAGACCTGCTGAAGCCGCTGAGGAGAGTGGTGCAATCATAAAGGCCAACCCTGTTTTCCCAGAAGCCCACCAGGCAAAAACAAATGAGACAAGCGCTATTATGGGAACAACAAATTTCTTTGAAATAGCTAGCTCACTCTCTTCTGAAATCCCTGGGCTAATGACGCTCTTGTGGATGTCACGTGCCCACATAGAGGACAGGGTCAGCAATATGGAGTCGATAGTTGAAATAGCCGCTGCCATAATACCAATCATGACAACTAGAGCCAAGACTGCAGGAACAATAGGTATAGACAATAGCGCCGGGGTAGCCATATCAGCATTCTCCAGACCCGGAACCAGCAGCCTGGCAGCAAATCCCCACAACACGGATATCAAGGTGTAAATAAATCCAAAAATAAGAAACCCTCCAATCATCTGCTTGAACGCTGTGACCGATCTCGGAATAAAAAGCCTTTGAGTCACCTGCGGATTGGAAAGGGAGAAAAAAAGCCAGGGTAAGGTAAGACCAATAAACATATTGACATTCCATAGCCCTTTCCCGGTAGGCACAGTGAGTAAGTCGGGAATATCTGAATTCATTCTGGCAAAGAAGTTCCCAAATCCACCAAATCCAGCCTGGATAACGACAAGGAGTACAGCAAGGGACGTGCCGACCATAACCAGAGCCTGGAAGGCATCAGTCCAGGCAACAGAACGCAGACCAGCGATACTTGACCAGGCAATGCCTAATACGATGGCAATTATCATGCCAGCAAATAGCGGAATTGCTCCTCCAGAAATACCAGCTACCAGGTAACCAATACCCATTATCTGGCTCGCTGCATATGGAACAAGAAAGATAAAACACAGGGCACACGCAGTAACACCCACCGCCCTACTTTGATAGCGGTCGGCCAGGAGTTCAGCATGGGTGAGATAATTGAACTTGCGTCCCACCAGCCAAAATCGTGGGCCAAAGAAAGCTACCAAAAAAAGCCCGCAAAGGTAGGTAAGTTCAAAACCCAGAGCTCCAACACCGCTTTCATAAGTCAACCCGGCCAAGCCAATCATCATAAAGGCACTATAGGTGGTGGCAGAATAGGTCATTGCTGAAACAAAGCCGCCCACCCGCCTGTTACCCAGGAAAAATTCATTCATCCCAGCCCCCAACTGCCGCCTGGCCGCAATCGCTATAGCCATACCTAGAGCTATATAGATGCCAACACTAAACCACACCCAAAAGGGCATGCTCACTAATCCACCTCCTTCCACTGAAGGAAAAGTATGAAGCAGCTAACGACAGCTGCCAGAGCCCATATTGACCAGAATAAAAGAGCGCCAGTGGTCCTGGGCACACTGCAAAGCACTGTCCAGGGAATAATAAGGTCTAATACCAGCAAGAAAATAAACCAACCCAGCCACCACCTAAGGCCTTTTCTCATTATCTCACCTTAAAATATTTAAACTCTGTAGCAAGGCTTTATTTATGATTACAACTACGCTGCACCAAAGCTTAGCAAGCTCAGGAGGGGAAACCCCTTTGCTGTGTTCAGAGATGATTCACAGGACAAATTTTCTTTACTATTTTATTTGTTTAGCAATAACGCTATCTTTAGCCACCCTCATTGTTGCCCCTGATTCTAACTTCAAAACTACGGTATCCTCGCTGACACTTTCAATTTGTCCATAGATTCCACCAGCGGCAACTACTTTCTCCCCCCTGCTGATTTGCTCCATTAGTTGTTCGTGTTCCTTCTGTCTCCTGCGTTGTGGTTTAATCATAAGGAAATACAACATGGCAGAGATTAATACCAGAAAGATAAGCGGCGTGGCTATGGCCTGAAGTTGCTCCATTACATTCCTCCTTATTTTGATTAACTAGTATATTCGACTTCACCCTGTAATGACCAGGGGCTGGTTTTTTTAATCCTGATTTTCAGCAACCGCCCTGAATAATCATCGTCATTTTCACCAAACACTATCTTATCACTTCTGGTGCGTCCATACCACTTCTCTTTCTTCTGACCTTCTACCAGCACCTCTACTACCTTGCCCTGGTAAGCAGAGTTTATTTCAGTAGCTATACTGGTCTGGAGCTGCTCAACTCTACCAAGCCTTTCCTTTTTAGCCTCTGCAGGAACATCATCTTGGTATTCCCGCCAGGCGATGGTGCCAGGGCGAGGGGAATAGGCTGCCACATGAACTACATCAAACCTCATTTCTTCCAGCAGAGAAAAGGTATGTTCAAATTGCTCCTCAGTTTCGCCGGGAAAGCCAACGATAATATCCGTGCTCAAAGCTACTTGAGGAACACGCTGCCTGATAGTATGAACAAGCTCGCGGAACTGCTCCACAGTATATCCTCGCCTCATCGTCTCCAGTATATCATTGTCACCTGACTGAACAGCTAAGTCCAGGTGCTCACAAACCTTATCTAAAGAAGCCATAGCCCAGATGAGCTTCTGGCTCATATCCCTGGGATGGTTAGTCAAAAAACGAATTCTAGCTAAGTTGTCTATGCCATTTAGTTCGGTTAGCAAATCAGCCAAATCAGGGTGATCAGGCAAGTCATTTCCATAGGAAGCGACGTTCTGCCCCAGCAAAGTTACCTCCTTCACCCCCTGCTTCATTAACCCTTTGACCTCACACACGATTTCTTCTAAAGGACGACTTACCTCCCTGCCTCTCCTGTACGGCACTATACAGTAGGAACAAAACTTATTGCAGCCCTGGATGATAGGAACGAAAGCACACGGAGAAGAAGCCTGCCATCTGAGTGTTGAATGCTGAGTGCTGAGTTCCGAGTAAATGCCCTGCTTCTGAATCCAGCCAGTCAACTCTAAGTAAGCTCCTGGCTTAAAGAAAAAGTCAACATGGGGAAAGCGTCTCTTTAATCCCTCAATGTTGGAATCAACAAAACAGCCGGTAACCAGTATAGAAAGCCCTGGGTGCTCCCTTTTCACCCCCTTCAACAAACCCAGCGTGCCCAGAACCTTATCCTCAGCACTCTGCCTCACCACACAGGTATTGAGCACCACAAGGTCAGCCTCCTGAAGAGCAGCTGCAACTTGATAGCCAACAGAATCCAGATAGCTGGCTATCCGCTGTGATTCAGCCTTATTCATCTGGCAGCCAATAGTCCAGATGAAATAGCGTGGCACAAATTTATCACGGTATTCCATCAATTATAGTTAAAGTATATAATAAATTTGAAATAGCTGTAATCATGAAAGACAAGAACCTGGAAGGGCACCGACAAAGGCTGCGGGAGAAATTCCTCAAGGTAGGACTTGTGGGATTCCACGATTATGAAATTGTGGAGATGCTGCTTACTTTAGGGAGACCCCGCAGCGATTGCAAACAGCAAGCTAAAGAAGCGATAAAAAAATTCAAAACACTGCGAGGAGTATTGGCTGCCTCCCCTGAGGAGTTGCAGGAAATTGAAGGGATTGGCCCTGCCAGTATTTTCTCAGTCAGGCTTATTCAGGAGGTAGCCCAGGAGTTTCTCAAGGAGAAGGTTTTAGATAAGCCATTTTGTAAATCCTCAAAGGAAGTCTATGATTATTTAAATTTCTCCATGAGAGACCTCTCAAAGGAAATATTCAAAGGTATGTTCCTGAATGCCCAGAGTCAGGTTATTGTGGTTGAGGACCTGTTCGAAGGAACATTAACTGCCAGTGCCATCTATCCCAGAGAAATTGTAGAGAAAGCTGTTAAGCATAATGCCGCCGCCCTGATCTTTGCCCATAATCACCCTTCAGGGAATCCCGAGCCCAGCGATGATGATAAACAAATAACCAGTAATTTAGTTTTCGTTGGTAACGTTATGCAGATTGCGGTGTCGCAACCACATAATCAGAAACGGGTATGACACCGGTCACTTCCACATTGTACCCGTCTATCCATACCTTAATATCAAGCATCTCTATCACCATGCGCTTTGTCCCAAAGTCTAACACAGATAGCTTTTCTCGTATCAGTTCAACGAAATGCTCAAGTTTCGGTAAACTGATAGCCGCTTCCTGACTTGCCTTAATTTTTCTCTCCAATTCAGCCCTTTGTAGCTTTAGGCTTTCGCGCCCTGTGTTGAGTTTCTTGTTCTGAGCGAGAACCTGGTCCTCTGGGAATCCCTTTAACGCCCACTGTAGAAGCTGTGCCTGGTCGTGGTCTAGTTCTCTTAGCTGTCGCTCGACTTGTCTTAACTCGGTCTCCAAAACACTCACCTCATTAGAATCTTGGCGTTGCTTCTCAATCTCAGCAATAATAAGCCCAGGATTGCTCAGAATATGCTCTATTTGTGTCCAGACCAGGTTCTCGAGTTTGTCTGCCATCCAGCTCTTGTTGTGGCAGTGCTCCACTGGGACCGGGCTTGATGTGCCAGACGCACAAGAACAAGCATAGCGCCGATACTCATAGGTATTATATTTCCTGTGCTGAATGGCAATATGTGTCCGGTAAGGCTTACCGCATTGACGACACATTATGTGACCGTGTAACAGATACTGCCGCCTCATATTGCGTTTTGCTTTTTCGTAGTTCACTTTCAATTGCCTTTGGGCAGCCTCAAATATTGCTTTGTCTATTATTGGCGGTGTTACATTCGGTAGCTCTATTAATTCGCCTTGCTTATAGATTGTCACGCCAATATAAGCAGGATTGCTTAGTATTTTGTGAACTACTCCTCTTGACCAGTAATTACCGTACCGCGAGGAAACCTGTAAGGAGTTTAACTTTGTAGCTATAGCTAGGCAAGACATCCCGTCATCTACGAGCCAATCAAACATCTGCCGCACCCACTGTGCCTCATTCTCATTTACTACGCGTCTGCCGCCATTCCTCTCGCTTACCTTGATATAATCGTAACCGTACAGCCTGGAATAGCCCCCACATGGCACACAGCCCTGTTGCGCTCTGGCCTTCTTGCCCCTCATGGTACGTTCTCGTATCTTCTCAGCTTCTATCTGTGAGAATGTTCCCCTGAGATAGGTAATCGCCTCACCTAAGGGCGTCTTGTCTATATCCTCGGTAACAGATTCAAGTAAGACGTGGTGTTTATCAAGCTCATCTCTGAGTATGACGCCGTGTGTGGCGTTACGTGATAGCCTATCAAGGCAATACACCACAACCACGTCAATAGCTTCAGCCCTTACTAATTCGCGTAACTTGTCCAGCTCTTGCCGCTCTAAGGATAACCCAGAGCGTGCCTCACTAAAGCGATACCGCACATCATAGCTCTTGCCCTGGCAATATTTGAGGCAACCCCCTAGCTGCGTCTGGAGACTGGTGCCTTCGGATTCTTGGTTGTCTGTGCTGACTCTACCATAGATTCCTGCGATTTTCATTGTTTCGTTACCCCCTTCCACTTTGGTCTATTCCAATAAGGCGACTTGCACTTCGGGCATACTTTTGGCTCTACTGGTCTATTTGGTATCCACTCATGGCCGCAACGTAGGCATTTCAGTGTGGGTAATTCTATGGGCTTATTCATGGTTTGATTATATACCTACAGGTGGAGAATGTCAACGCATCCTCAACCTTGTCGTAGCAAAACATTTGTCCCTCCATTGATGCTCTCGCATAGCCTCAGGCTTTCATACTCGCATTGTCCACCCAGAAATAGGCACTGCTATTTTAGCATGCATCGAACCCGCCACTGTTGGAACAGAAGTCCACAAACATCCTAACGTTTTCTTTGGAGAATGGATACGAATCATCGGATATTTCCATTTGTTTTCGCATGCCGTCACACACATTGCACGTAGCTGAGTTATCGCCTATAAGCTCAATACCTTTACATAGTCTACATGAATCGAAACCCATTATTGACTTTCTCTTTTGCCTCTTATTTTCGCAGATACCCTCTGCCC
>CAZILT010000030.1:0-6426 GCA_964540185.1 uncultured Dehalococcoidales bacterium | reverse complement strand
CCTCCTTTTCCCCTTATAGGGGTTATTTACTCTCACTGGAAGGATACGCCTTTTCCTATCTTGGCGTCATCAATTTCCACAACTTTTGATATTAGCTCAGAGGCAAATGATTCAGGGTCAGAACGACAAGAGGCGAAGGGCTCAAGGTCAGAATGACACGGGTTGCCAAGCAAAGAGAGTTTAGTATGTGGATTGGAGAACCTGGCAAAATCACCGACAGAATAGAGTTTCTGGGCACACGTAAGAACTGCCTGTATTTGCTCAAAGGCAAAGAGGCTATGATTGTCGGAGGCGGAATGAGCTGGACAGCCCCCTCACTGGAAAAGCAATTCTCTGCGATGGATTACGACCTCAACAAGATTAAGTGGCTGGTCATCCCGCACTCGCACTTTGACCATTGTGGAGCTGTACCCTACCTGAAGAGAAAATTCCCCTGGCTGCAGATAGCTGCCTCAGCATATTGCAAAGAGGTGTTCTCCAAGAAAAAGGCGATGGATTTCATGGCTGATGCCAACAACAGAATGATTGAAAAATTAGGCCTTCAGGATGAATATAACAGGTTAAACTTGAAGTTTGACAATATTCACATAGACCGAGTTGTAGCAGAAGGCGACACTATAGACCTGGGTGATGAAATCGAAGCCTGCTTTACAAAGACGCCTGGCCATACAAAGTGCTCCATTGCGATATATGTTCCCAAACTAAAAGCTTTATTCCCCTCAAATGCTGCTCCATTCCCCACAGACAACGGAAGGGAGCTTTCTTATCCTTCAGCCCAATACGACTTTTCTCTATATATGGAATCACTGAGGAAGCTAACGACCTGCGATGCGGACATATGTGGCTTTGACCACCATGGTGTTTTTATCGGCCGCCAGGCAAAAGAAATCTTACAGCAAGGGCTGAAGCAAGCTGAAGAGTTTGAAAACCATGTTAGGGAACAATATCAACAGACAGGTGACCTGGACAAGATGGCACAAAAACTTGCTGCTTGGGCATCAGCAAAAAACAAATTTGATTTCCTAAGTCTGGAGCTGGAGACTGCTGTTGCCAAGACAGTGATTAGCAACATAATAGGCTAGCTTATTTGGCAATCCGATAGCCAACTAGCTAACATACCACCTCGGCATAGAAGCCATCTCAGAGGCATAGAGACTAAAACCAGAAAACAGGACTTACATCGAGGCTTTGGCAGAAGCATTATGACAAGCTATAGCACAAACTTTGCTCTACCCAGCATCCAGGCTAATAAGCTCAAGCTACACATGAAACTCAATTATATCGCCATCCTGCAGTATATGCGCCTTGCTAACCCTTTGCCCGGCATATTTCCCTGAGCCCCAAACTACAGCGTATTTCAATTTGTCCCTAAAATCTTTATGAATAGACTCAGCAGCATCCCTTACGCTGCTGCCCCTCTTCAGAATTACAGGCTCAGATAAGTCAGCCTTGCCCCCGGGAGCTTTGGTATAAACCCGCACAATGCCTAAAGCGGTATAAATCGCTCCTCTCAAATCCGCCAATCCAGTTCCTTTCCTGGCCGAAATTGAAACCATAGGAAACAGCACCCCGTACTGAGAGCTTAATCGCCGCCAATTGCTGTTCGAGTTTACTAAATCGTTCTTATTGCCAATAATCAGCATTTTCTTTTGGTAACTCCCCTGAGAGGCTTCCTCCCCATTATCTGCTACAGGCACTATCCTCACCTCACTTAGATTCTTAACAGTGGTTTCTATCTGACTTACTGGCTCAACACCAAGGTCTACCACAATAGCGATAACATCAGCTCCCCTGAGAACATTAGACAGCAATATTCGCACACTTCTGTGTCCTATGGGAGGTGTGTCAACCAGTTGAATCTGAATGTCCTTGAACTTCATCATCCCCGGTAAGAGGGTTTTGGTGGTGAAGGGATATGCCGCAATCTCAGGAGAGGCTTCAGTAACCGCTGCCAGAAGTTCAGACTTGCCCACATTGGTAGGGCCCACTAATATTACTTGACCGGCACCTTCCTTCTCAATACAGAAGCCAGTTCTCCTGGCTGTAGCATATTTCCTTTCCGCCTCTTGTGATAATTGAGCAACCTTGCGTCTGAGCCCCGCATGAAGCTTATCAGTGCCTTTATGCCTGGGCATGATAGCAAGCATAGCCTGTAAAGCATCAATCTTTTCCTCAGGGTCCTTAGCTGCTCTATAGCGCTTCTCAGCCTCAAAGTACTGTGGCGGTAAATTTGCTGGCATATACTCATTTTAACACTATGTCCTATGTGTCAAAACCACCAAATCAGAGTTCAAAAGGTTTACCTCAGCGAAAAATAGCTATAGACACCCTTCCGGTAGTCTGTTAAAGTGTCCAGGTAAACTGATAGAGACAGTTAGGCCAGACAATTAAGGATGACAAATCTATCCCCTTTCGACGCAATTAAACTTCTCCGCATAGGCATCCGCAACTATATAACTAAGCGTCCCTTAGTTGTCTCTTTCGAGGTAACGCTTTCTTGCAATTGCAACTGCCGACATTGCGACCTTGGCGGCATAATAAAGAACGAAAAGCAGCTTAAACCAGATGATTATGCCAGGTTAACCCGACAGCTTAATCCACCCGCGGTGCAACTCTCCGGTGGCGAACCGCTTCTGCGTAATGACATACTAGATGTAGTCAAGGCTATCAAGTCATCTAAAGGATTACCCTACTTAATATTTGTCACCAATGGGGTACTGTTAAATGAGAATATCTACCTACAACTACATGAAGCGGGAGTAAACCAGCTTTCAGTATCGCTTGACTTCCCTGATGAGCGCCATGATGACTTTCGACGGCATCGAGGTCTATATAATCACCTGGATCAAATAATCCCCCGTCTGGCAAAGTTTGGCTACCGAGATATTATTCTGAACACCGCTATAACAAAAGCCAACCTGAAGGATATATTGCCTTTAGCCCAAAAAGCCAGGGATTGGAATGTATCTATCTCATATAGTGCATATACTCCTTTGCGAACAGGTGACCAGAGTTACTTCCTCAATGATGCGGAAGATTTAGAGGTTCTGCATGAAACTATTTATAAGCTGATAGAATTAAAGAAACAAGGCTACGGCATAGCCAACTCCAAAGCCATACTTTTAGACACTCTGAAATTTTTTAAGCAAGGATACATGCCCGATTGTAAAGCTGGTATAAGATTCTTCGTCATAATGCCCGATGGAAGTTTCATCCCATGCTCGTTGCATCGCGACAAATACTCCGGTCAAAAAGAGATGATAGACGGCTTCTCGCGAACTAACCAATGCGGCGCCTGTTATGTAGCCATAAGGTCTTATAGCGACCGACCGCTGTGGAAATCACTAAGAGATGTCCCGGCAATTGGTAAACAACTTTTCGCTCACCCCAATGAAGCCACCTAGAGGAAAACCCTAAATCACCATAACTGAGGGAAAAAGCTAAATAACCCATACCCCAGGTAAGCCTCGATAAGACATCTAATCAGCCGACCAGCAAAACAGGCGAGTATGAACTTCCATAGAGGGAATCGAGATACCCCGGCGACAATCCCGATGAGGTCAAAAAGGAGTATGGGCAACAAGGCAAAAAGGAAGACGGCAAAGCTTCCATAGCGTCTCATCCAGGATTCAGCACTGGCATATTTTTCTGAGTACTTATCAAGGATTATCTTCTTACCAAGATAGCCAACAAAATAACTGCTGAGTTCTCCTATGGTAGCACCTGCCGTAGCTACCAATCCCACCAATAAGGGGTTCATAGTGGCTCCTGCGCCTATTACCACCGCTTCCCAGGGAAGGGGGAAAAGAATAGTGACACAGCTAAGGGATATCAAAAAAATTCCCAGATAGCCATAAACCAGGAATTTCTCTAAATCCAGGTAAGAGCGAGCAAGGATAAAAATCGCCACAGATAAAGCAAGGATGCAAACAAAGGCTGATATTTGGAAAGGCCTACGACTTACAACTTTCTCTCGAAGGAATTCAACTTTGGAAGCGATGCTCATCTTGCTCAAACTATACCATATCGCTGGTCACGCACACGATTGCAATTCCTTTGGGCGGCCCGGCTTGTGATACAATAAAAGGAGGCATATATGAAAATTACAATTGTTTATGACAACGAAGTAAAGAAGATAGGGTTAACGGACGGATGGGGATTCTCAGCCCTTATAGAAAGCGAAACCACTCCTCTGATTTTATTTGACACTGGCGCCGATAGCCCCACACTGTTGCACAATATGAAGGGACTAAATATTGACCCGGGGAATATAGGGATAATCGTAATCTCGCATGCTCATGGAGACCATACTGGAGGGCTTGCTGAGATTCTCAGGCAAAATGCAACTGCTGAGCTTTATATCCCAAGTTCATTCAGAAGAACATTCCCCGGTAGAAAGTTAAGCATTATTGGCAAAGACACGGTTCAAATTTGCCAAAATGTCTTCTCCACTGGTGAACTGGAAGGCGTAGAACAGTCCTTAGCACTCAAGACAGACAAGGGAGTATTTGTGGTAACAGGTTGCTCTCACCCGGCGATGAGGAATATTTTGGGAAAGGCCTCAAAGTTTGGCAAGGTCTACGGAATTGCCGGCGGATTCCACGGATTTCATGACTTCAAAGCTTTCGAGGATTTATCCCTGATTTACCCCTGCCACTGTACCCAATATAAGGAGGACATATTAAATACATTCAAAGGTAAAGCTTTAGAATGCGGAGCTGGATTAGTAATCGAACTGTAGCTTATAAGTTTCCATAATCCCTTCCCCCAAATATCCTGGTCCCTATCCTGACTATGTTGGCACCTTCTTCTATAGCAATTTTATAGGAATTCGTCATCCCCATCGAAAGAAACCTCATCTCCACATTGGGCAAATTAAGCTCCTTAATCCTTTCAAATATCTTTCTTGTCTCTATAAAATAGGGTCTTGAATCCTCAGGATTTCCAAAACGAGGCCCCATAGTCATAAGTCCCATTACCTTTATATTCCCGAGACCAGAGACTTCCCTTATCACCTGTTCCGCATCCTCTGGCAGCACTCCCGATTTTTGTTTTTCTCTGCCGCTGTTTATCTCAATCAACACCGACATTACTTTACCAATTTGAGCACACCGCTTATCAATTTCTTGTGCTATCTCCAAAGAATCAACGGTCTCTATCATGTCAAATATTTCCACCATTTTTCTTCTCACATTATGCCTCTGAAGGGTGCCGATAAAATGCCACTTTGCTTTCTCACCTACCACCTCATAAGCTCTTCTTGCTTCCTGAACATAATTTTCCCCGATGATTTCCACCCCAGCTTCAACCGCCTCCAGAATGTCCTCAGGAGTTCTTGTCTTCGCCGCTGCTACTAGCCTAATCTCATGCGGCAGCTCAGCTAACATTTGCTCCACATTTTGTTTAATCAAGGTGGCCCCATGACCAAAATCTGTCGGTTTGAGGATCGATATAATAAAACTTATTGCCGATAAAGCAACCATTGTTAAAATGATACCCATCATTCCTGGCAACCAAAGTTATGGACATCATATAACCATCGTCATAAGCACGTGCCTGCAACATACAAGCAAAATCATCACAATCAAACTGGTTAGGAATATACCTATTACTATCGGTATTATCCTGCGAAAGCCAAAGTACTAGTTCTTCTTCGCTTCGGAATTCTCTGAGGGTTTGCCATGGTCCAGGTTTTGCTTCATAAGCATCTTTCCAATACGCTATCTGCTGCTGGGCATCAGCTAATTCATCCTCCTCTTCTGCTCCCCTATTACCCATGACTTGATACTGATACCCCAGGGCTACATACTGATGCTCCAAATCCTGGTATTGCTGGCTCAGATAATCATATCTCGAATTCAATTGCTCATATTCGTGGTTCAGTTCATCATATGAAGTCTGGATTTGCTGCATCTCCTGCTCGATATTTTTAACAACGTTCTTCGCATTAGTATGCTGGATATTACCAAATACAGCTCCTGCCACCAGTAAAGCTCCTAAAATAGAAATTACAATGGTTGTTTTCATAATTGCGCCTCCCTAGTGCATTATTCTTCACATCCCATCTCCTGGATATGACCTCAACCCACAACTGTGCCTGACTTACAAACTGAGGAAATGCTGAGAGCGATTTCATATCTAAATGTGAGCCGCCAGGGACTCGGACCCTGAACCTGCTGATTAAGAGTCACGAACAAAATATACCACCCGATACTCCCAAATACAAATGAGTGCTGTTCCATTGAGGGGGAAAACTGATTTTGTATCTGGGGTGGCATCTGGTGCTGGGGCGTGATCAGAAGTTTGTTAGCAAAATGTTAGCAAAAGTTAGTAGCTTAGCGAGTCTGGCTGGTCTCCTCTCGTTTCCCCTTTTCCTGGTGAATTTCTAGCCTGGTGCCACACTCGCAAGTCTGGTGCTCTGGCTCA
>CAZILT010000029.1:0-9014 GCA_964540185.1 uncultured Dehalococcoidales bacterium | reverse complement strand
CATGAGTCAAACTTATAGGCATGCCATAGAGCGTGGCAGCCACAGCCCAGATAATAATTGCCACAACTCCAGCGAGCACGATGCTCATGGTCAAGAATTCAGCATCAACAATACCCTTGCCTATGGTTATGGCCACCGCTGTGCCTGTGGCAGCCCCAGCGAATTCAAAAAAAACGGCCATGATTATGGCCGCTCGGGGAGAAAGAGTACGAGTGCCAATCACTGTGGCAATAGAATTAGCAGCATCATTAAACCCATTGGCAATACCAAAGCCAATGGCGGCTATAATCAACAGAATTAACAATGCCGGGGATTCAGGCATTCTTTAGCACTACGCCCTCAAGGATATTGGCCACATCCTCGCCACAGTCAGTGGCATCCTCCAGATGCTGATAGATTTCGCGCCATTTGATTATCTGGCATGCATCTAAGCAATCACTAAACAGCTCAGCCTGAGCAGCATGATGCACATCATCAGCCTCATTTTCCAAGCTATTGATCTCTATACATTCTTCCAGAATCTGTTTGAACTGGTCACGGTGACGCAAACGAGGCAGTACCTCGTCCAACTTATGGGCTATCCTGACTACAACCGAGGTTAGCTGCCGTGCCCTCACAGTGGGCTGAACAATGTGGTACAGGAAGGCTGTTCTGCCAGCAGCCTCAATGTAATCCATTACATCATCCAGGCTGTGAGCTAAAAGAGCAATATCCTCTCTATCGATAGGAGTGACAAAAGTGCTATGCAGGCGTTGTATTATCTGGTGAGTTATAACATCACCCGCTGTTTCCAAATCTTTGAGTTGCTTTGCTTTCACCTCAACATCTTCGTAATGGTCAAATAGGTCAGCTAGCTTTTCGGCAGCAACAACCAGGTTCCTAGTATCTTGCTCAAATAAATCATAAAACTTGGTATCCCTGGGGACCATCAGAAACTTAGCCAAAATATAACTCCTTTTTTGTGGTTGCCTGATTCATCAGGCTGACCTGCCCAATAAACTGGGCAACTATATTCTTGAAATGGCCTCGACGGTCATGCTTATATAATAACATATACATAACAGTAATTGATTTATCACACACAATGAAAACGATAGTAACCGAGCAAAGCACCGGGATAAATATCTGTCGAGTTGTTAACAAGCCAGCAATAGATAGACATAAGCCTCCAAAGATATGCCATAGCCTGCGCGGCAGTTCTCTCATTCTTTCACCTACACGTCGTAGAGTCGGGGCTTGTCCCCGAGGGAAAGGCTGCCCACATCCCCCGTCCCTTTATCTGGCGAGGTAGTGGCGGAGGTGAACTCCACCACTTCAAAATAACCTATCAACATTATTATAGCTATCTTCAGAACGTCTAGCTATCTTGCCTACGATCACTAGCCGGTTATTATCAAACACAGCGTAGATAATACGCCAATCACCACTACGTATCCGATGAATAGGTCCTTTAAGATTTACTACTCCAAAAGGTCGGGCATTATTTTGCAGTCCACGAATAGCCACGACCACCCGCTCAAACTCTTCCCCCCTAAGCTTATCTAATTCATGCTGTGCCCTGTGAGTAAGTTCAACTCTGTACACTTAGACTGTTTAGCACCCTTCTTGTCATTCTTGAGCCCTACGGGCGAAGAATCTGTTTTAGCCTCTTCGCAGAGCCTGTCCTGAGCGAGATTCGGAATTTATCCTGAGTGAAACAAAGGAGCTCCAGTTCCTTCACTTCGTTCAGGACTCGCTTCTCTCCCTCAGAATAACAAGGAGCGAAGGGCTCAAAGTGACATTTTTCAGTAGTTAAGAAACGCTCTCTACACCCGCCTTCTTCTGGCGCAAGTATTCTTCCAGCTCTATCGCAGAGCCAGGTCGGATTCGATACCTGGCTAATTCACCCTCCATATCTCTAATATCTTCAATATCTTCGCCATAGACAATGTTAACAGCCCTCCGAATCAGTTCAGCGATAGAAGTATCTTTCTCAAAGGCCAACCCCTTTAACCCTTTATGCGTTTCTTCACTAATATAGACCATAGTCTTTTTCATATTTAACTCCTATACCCTGGATGACTTTTAGTTACCATAACATATATATGTCATAATGTCAATCCGCTATTTAAATCTATTCACCTCAAAACGATAAAGATTAACTGGCTCATTAAAAGGAATACCAGCCTTAAGGTGGCAAATCTCGATTTGCCTGTCAACGGTATCCACGCCCTCCAGGTCAGGCAACAAAAGCCCTCGTCTGAAACCACTCTCCACAATCACTCCATACTTCTTCGGGTTAAGCTGACTTATATCCTTGACCGGCTCAGGCCTGGTGAGAATATCCACACTATATTCCAGCTCACCCAGCTCAGACTTGTCTACCGACGGAAAACGAGGGTCCCTGGTAGCCGAACTGATGGCATTGGCTATAATCTCCTCAGCCACATTGGCTTTGATCGGCTCAAAGGTGCCTATGCAGCCTCTTAACTCGCCATGCTTATGAATAGAAACAAAAACGCCAGCTTGCTGTTTCATCTCAGGAGTAAGCTCTTCCAGCTGAGGTACTATACCCTGACGAATATAGCTTTCCACTGTTTCCTTAGCCAGCCTCGCTATGGGGTGAAGTCTCTGTTTCATATTTATCTCCTGAAATTAAGCTCAGCCCCGCAAAACTTACACCTGGAGCCATCCAGCCCCACCACTTGAGTATCATAGCCAATGCGGCGAACATTCAGCTTGCCGCAAGAGTAGCAAACGGTATTTTCATGCTCATGTCCGGGAACATTACCCAGATATACAAACTTTAGCCCACTCTCCTTACCAATTCTGTAAGCCTTCTCTAAAGTGGATACCGGAGTGGGTGGCAGATAATTCAAGTTGTGCATGGGATAAAAGCGAGTCACATGCCACGGGGTAAGCTCACCCAGATTATCCCGAATCCAGGTGGCAATACCAACGAGCTGATGTTCATCATCGTTCATCGTGGGAATGATATTGGTTACCACCTCAACATGCATATTCCATTTCTCCTTAGCCCGCTTGGCCACATCCAGAATGCCTCGCCAGTGGTCGACTTTAGCTAATTGGCGATAGAACTCATCGCTAAAGCCCTTGACATCGACCCTCCAGGCATCAAGATAAGGCCCGATAACATCCAAAGCCTCGGGAGTGATATAGCCATTGGTAACATAAGCAGTATATAAACCGTTTTTCTTAGCCAGCCTGGCTGAATCCAGAGTATATTCAAACCATACCGTAGGCTCATTATAAGTCCAGGCGATGCCGGCACAATTATAGCGCCTGGCTAGCTCTATCTCTCTCTCAGGAGATAATTGTCGTGAAGTATCAGGAATATCAACACAGGCAATCTCCCAGTTCTGGCAATCCTTACAGTGGAAGTTACACCCCCAGGTACCCAGGGAAAGGGCATTTGTCCCCGGGAAAAAGTGAAATAGAGGCTTCTTTTCAATAGGGTCAGCCGCTACAGAGGATACCTCAGCATAATTCATAGTATATAAAGTGCCATCGCGGTTGATACGCATGCGACAGACACCCATTTTGCCAGGATTAATAACGCACCGCCACTGGCAAACATTGCAGCGCACCCTGCCACCAGGAAGCTTTTCATAAAGCATCGCTTCCCTTTCCATCACTGTCTATTATATCATTATAGACAGATGCTTATTATTGGCATAACTGGCAATTTAGGCAGCGGCAAAAGCGCAGTATGCCGAATTCTAGCTAAATTGGGGGGCATCATTATCGATGCCGACGAATTGGCGCACGAGAGTTACCAGCCACACAGCCAAACTTGGCATGAGTTAATCACTAATTTCGGCAAAGACATAGTCAAAGCTAATGAGGAAATTGACCGCCAAAAACTGGGACGAATAGTGTTCTCCAATCCCGCTGCCTTGGCCAAGCTCAACCAGATAGTGCATCCAGAAGCATACCGATTAGTCCGCCAAAGAATCGAAGGTTATCGCCGCCAGGGAGCTAAAGCCATCGCATTGGAAGCCACTTTGCTCATTGAGGCAGAGTGGGTAGATTTAGTGGACACAATCTGGTTGGTCATAGCCCCGGAGGAGGTGGTAATACAAAGACTCACTGGGCAGAAAGGAATCGACAGGGCTGAGCTTTCAGCCCGCCTTAAGTCACAGATGCCGCCAGAAGAAAAGATGAAATATGCCGATGAGATAATCTACAACGACGGCGACTTAAATCAGCTTGAAGCCAGGGTGACCGAGCTGTGGCACAAGCTTGATATAGGCTAAGCTCCCAGGCAGGTTAATGATAGTCTATATACACCTGGCTCAAGTCAGCAACCCCCAGAGAATTAAGCCTATAACCCTTAACGTAGGGCTTAACCAGAATGTAGTTCATGCCAAACGATACAGGCGGGCAGGGAGCTTCATCCACCACCATCTGCTCAGCTTGCTGATACATAGATAGGCGAGTGGCACTATCCTGTTCAATAGCAGCTTCATCAAGCAGTGCGTCCAGTTCAAGATTGCTATAACCAAAAACATTGTTCTCACTTCCAGTATAGAATAGATTATCCAGGAAATTATGCGGGTCAGGATAATCAGCCACCCAACCTAGCATAAACATCTCATCCTTCTCCTGTTTTAAATTATAAAGAAAAGCTTCCGGCTCCAGCTGCTTCACTAATACTTCAACCCCCAGATTTTCCCGCCACTCTTCAATGATAGCTCCTAAATAATGTGAAATGCTATTGCCGTAACCTGAAACAGTGATGGTAACAGGGGATAACTGGGAAGCATCGCCATATTGCGAGGCAGCGATAAGCTCTCTGGCCCTCTCCACATTGTAATCAAGCCCGTTAAGTTCTTCATTATAGCCCGGCATGCCTGGAGGCAGAATACCGTCAGCCGTGGTTACCATATCTCTCATTATCAACCTGTTAATTCGCTCCTTGTCCACAGCGTAACAAAAAGCACGGCGGATACTGACATCATCAAAAGGCGGTTGGGTAGTATCGAAGCCAATATAGTACAGACTGAGCTCAGGAGTTATAGCTAACTCCTGATGAAACGGACTAGTTTCGTCCTTTACCAGGTCGATATAATTCAGCGAAACTGGGGTGACATCAATTTCTCCCTTCTCATACATAGCCATAGGCATGCCAGCCAGAAGATGAAAAACAACCTGCTCTAATTTAGCTGGTTCAGCATAGTAGAGCTCATTTCGCTGCAAAACCAGCAAATGACCTGACTGCCACTCCTGTAACTTGAAAGGACCTGTCCCATCTGGCTGATGCCACCAGTTCTTGCCCGATTCCACCTCAGCCCTATCAACCACAAAGGCGGTAGGATAAGTCAGCTTGCACAGGAAATAAGCTTTAGGAGTACCAATAGTGACTTCAAGAGTATAATCATCAATAACTTTGATTCCCGAAATCTCATTTGCCCCGCCAGCCAGCATATCCTCAGCACCAACAATATCTCCCAGGTAGGTAGCTGCCGTTTGTGAACCAGTCTCGGGGTTACAGGCTCTCTCCCAGGAATATTTAAAATCGGCGGCCCTGACTTCCCTGCCGCTATGGAATTTCACCCCGTGGCGAAGATAGAAGGTGTATGTTCTGCCATCCTGGCTCTCCTGCCATCTCTCGGCGGTGTCAGGAATCACCTCCAATTCATCATTAAGGCGGACCAGTCCACTGAAGATTTGCGTAATATAGCTGTGGGAGGTCATCTCGCTGGAGATGGCAGGATCAAGCGTTATTGGGTCAGTACCCCAGAGGTTAAGAGTACCCTCGGAAAAGGATATCCCCTCCTGCTGACATCCCACTGAGGGTAAAATTAATAAGGCACCAATAAAGAGAGATATTAATGTAATTTGCCAGGTTCTTTTCATCCAAGCATAGAGCCCCTTCCTGTTTTGCCCTGCCGCCGCCAATCCCAGTCCTCCAGAGCCAAAGCACCTGCCAAAATCAGCGATGTAGCTAAGGCTGATAACACAGCGATTAAGGCGGGATGCAGCCATACGCTTTTGGCTTGAATTACACAGGGCATCAGTGCCTCCCTCCAACGAGCATCAAGCCCATCTATATCAAAACCATAAACCTCCATCAACGCCCCATCATAGGTATTACCCCCCTTGAACTGTGTTAGCAAATTGAGCATTCTCTCCTGTCCATAATCAGACAGGAGATATTCCACCAGGCTATAACTCTCAGCGTAAGAAAGGCCAGCTTTTTCAGTCTCAGCAGAAAAGGGACTGCACAAGCTGCGCACCGAAATGAGCTTATCCTCCGAGACAGCCTCATCGAGATAGCCCCGGAAATAGGGGCTAAGTTCACCCTGGTTATACATAGCCAGGCCCTCATCAAGCCAGGTGGGCAGTTCACCATAGGGGCTGAAAATCGCCTGGTGCACCACCAAATGCGTCAGTTCATGAACTAAAGCCTCTTTCCCCCAATCAAGATTATTGGTGGAGATGCCAATGGCAATAATGCCGAATTCAGTAAAGGCAACACCCCCTGTCCACTCCTGAGGGAAAATCATGGCACCCTGCAAATCACTGGCTGAGGCATAAATATATATCTTAATAGGCTTCTCAGCATATGGGCCAACATCCCAAGTCAATCTAGCCAGCCCTTGCTCACTTGCATTCATTAACTCCTGAGCGAAGGAATCGTCCCCCTCGTACCAAAAAAGCGTTAGCTGACCTTCAGTTAAGCTCCGCCAATCATAACGTATATCATTAAAATGTACCGTATTGGAAGAGGTTTCAACTTTATTTCCAGAAGTATCCTCAATCGTCCACCAGTATGTTACAGCAGCCCCAGGAGGCAGACTCGATTTTCTCATATCCCATATCCAATTAGTTGCCACCCTGGTTGCTGGAGTAAAATCAGGCCAGCCTTCGCTGGTAACCTGCGCGTAATTCATCTTATCCACCTGATAATGAAGTCGTGCATTAACAATATCGAAATCACTCTCAGCTTCAAGGTTAAAAACAAGCGCAGCAGGAAAATGCACCTCAACGCTGCTATCCAGAACCGAGATGCCACTATCAGCCTGTTTATCTGTCACCCTGAGCGACAGCGAAGGGTCTATGGATTCTTCGCTCCGCTCAGAATGACACAAAGCAAAGGACCCAGAATGACAGGCAGGATTGCTCAGAACGCCACTATCAGCAGCAACAAAGGAGGGAGTCAACAATAAAAACAGGGTTAGGGTTGCCAGTAAGATACGTTTGATCATTTCTTCACTTTAAAATGAAGATAAGCAGTGATAAATCCATTCAATTCTCCGTCTAATACAGCCTCAGCATTGCTGACTTCATAGCCAGTGCGGTGGTCTTTTACCATTTTATAGGGATGAAGAACATAGCTTCTAATCTGGCTCCCCCACTCCACCTCGATACGCTTGCCTTTGATTTTGGCCCGTTCCTCATCCTTCTTCACTCGTTGCACCTCCAAGAGGCGAGTATACAGAATCCTCATGGCAGTTTCCTTATTTTGGTGCTGGGACCTCTCACCCTGACAGCTAGCTACTAACCCCGTGGGCAGGTGAGTTACCCTGACAGCACTGCTTGTTTTCTGCATATGTTGCCCCCCAGGGCCGCTGGACCTGAAGGTATCTATTCTCAAATCCTCCGGGCTGATTTGTATATCCAATTCCGCCTCCGCTTCAGGGAGGACTTCCACTAAGACAAAAGAGGTATGCCGCGCATGATCAGCATCGAAGGGAGAAAGACGAACTAACCTGTGAACCCCATGCTCGCCCTTAAGATAGCCATAAGCATAATCCCCCTTAACCTCCACAACAGCGCTTTTTATACCAGCTTCGTCACCGGGAGAGACATCCAACACTTCAGCCTGGTAATCATGCCGCTCTGCCCAACGCAAATACATCCTGAGCAACATATTGGCCCAATCCTGAGACTCAGTGCCACCAGCACCAGCATGAAGGCTCAGCATAACATTCCTGACATCATAATCGCCGCTAAAAATCAGCTGACTCTCCACCCTGTCAAACTGAGCTGCCAGTTCCTTTAGTTCCCCTTGGATTTCTGCCTTGAGAGAATCGTCACCTTCTCCTATAGCCAGAACAGCCACATCGTAAAGATCATTGACCTCCTTCTCCAACCCACGCCAAACATCAACTAAATTTTTCTTAACCCTGAGCCGACGCATAGCGGCTTTAGCTTTAGCTGAGTCACACCAGAAATCAGGGCTGGCTGATTCTGCCTCTATCCGGGCAATTTCCCTTTCTACACCAGGAATGTCAAAGATGCACCATTATGTCTGATATTCGACGGCGTAAGACTTCCAGATTTTCCTTTTCCTCTTGCATCTGTACTCCTTATGTCAACAAAATAACTCCCTTTAGTAGCAGCCAGCCTTAAGAGGCAGGTTGCCAGCAGCAGCAAGGTGAGCCAATCGAGTTGGCTCAGGAAGACGATAGCCACGACAACATTTCATCACCCAATATAGAGCTGAGGCAAGGTCAACCTTATGACCTATGGAAACAATTATTGGCTTCGTTCCAACCTTGGTTCTTAATGCTGCACCAACAACCTCTCCATTATCAACCAATTCAGCATGAGAGCCAATCTCTTCTCCCACAGACTCGTGCCGGCCACAAAGGATGGATTTAGCACAACCTATAGTGGGCACATCAAGAAAAAGCCCCAGATGCGAAGCAAGCCCTAATCGCCTGGGATGAGCAATACCTTGACCATCAACCAGAATAAGGTCAGGAGTATTACGTAGCTTTTCATAGGCAGCTAGAATCACAGGGCATTCCCGAAATGATAACAATCCTGGGATATAAGGGATAGGCGACCTGGCTTCAGCCGTTTTAACTTCCACCATATCAAGGCCGGGATAGCTAACCACCACCACCACCCCCCGAGCTATCCTCTGAAACCTGGAAAAGGATACATCAACGCCAGCTACCAGATGCGGGCTAATATCATCACCCTCAATTATCACTTTTCCTGCCAAGCCTAGCTGTATCTCTTTAGCTTGAGCAAAGCTCACGTCCCATTCATGTAACTTG
>CAZILT010000028.1:0-8188 GCA_964540185.1 uncultured Dehalococcoidales bacterium | reverse complement strand
CCTCTCCACCACATCATCAAGGCTTGCCCTGTGGTTCAATCCCAGCATCCGGGGACCAAAGACAACATTCTCAAAGATAGACTTGGGGAAAGGATTAGGCTGTTGAAAAACCATCCCCACTCGTTTTCGCACCTCCACCACATCTACCTCCGGTTCATAAATATTCAATCCATCAAGAAGTACCTCGCCCTCAAGATGAGCCCCAGGGACAATATCGTTCATCCGATTCAAGGTACGTAAAAAGGTTGATTTACCACATCCCGAAGGGCCAATAATCGCTGTTATCTGATGCTCCTTTATACCCAGAGTGATCTTCTTAAGTGCTTGAACTTTTCCATAATAGAAGTCAAGCTCCCTTGTCTGTATCTTGGGATCCATATTACACTCCTCCACTCATTCTGGTTTGAAAGCGCTGTGATAACCATCTAGTGCTGAGATTGATGATGAGGATGAGTATGATAAGCACGGACCCGGTAGCCAGTGCCTTATCCAAGGCATTAGTCTCCATCGCTAAGTAGAAGACGTGCACCGCCAGTGCTCGCCCGCCGGAGAGAAATGAGGTTGGCATAGCAGCACTGCCACCCATAGTCATATAGAGACAAGCAGACTCGGCTACCGCTCTTCCCACGCACAGAATAACCCCGGTAATAATGCCTGGCATAGCTGCTGGTATAATGACATAGACTACCATCTGCCATTTGGTTGCCCCTAAGGCCAGGGAAGCCTCACGCTGAGATTGAGGCACAGCTCTCATTGCCTCCTCAGCACTGCGCATCAGGAAAGGCAGCAGCAGACAGACAAGGGTAATGGCACCAGCCAGGATAGAGTAATTAAAGTGGAGGGCTAAAACAAAGATAGCAAAGCCGAACAACCCAAAGACTATCGAGGGCACACCGGCTAGGAGTTCCACGCTGTAGCGGATGAGGTGGGTAAATCGATTATCTGGAGTATATTCAGCAAGGTAAATAGCAGCTCCTATCCCCAATGGGATAAGAATAGCCATAGTAATGCCTATTAGCCAGAGAGTAGCAATGAGACAGGAGGAAATCCCCCCCTCCCCACTGAGACCCCCCTGAGGCTCGGTAAACAGAAATTCGGGGCTGATATCCGAGAGCCCTTTAGCCAAAACATAACCAATAATGAACAGCAAGACAAGCACAGCTATAATGCCCGCTGCCCAGACGAAGCCCCAGGCAAGCTTTTGGGTCAATTTGGGCGACACGCTTATCATGCCCTCCTCCTATAAGCGATAAGTCCAATGCGGTTAATAAGCATAACTAGAATAAAGAGTACCAGCCCGCTGGCAAATAAGGCGCTCCCATGGATTCCTGTAGCTGCTGCTATCTCCACAACGATGTTGCCAGTAAGTGTTCTCGCCGGGGCAAAGATGTTGGTAGGAAATGTAGGTGAGTTGCCGATAACCATGACCATAGCCATAGTCTCACCAATAGCCCTACCGGTGCCG
Organism: uncultured Dehalococcoidales bacterium; assembly: GCA_964540185.1. GTDB lineage: Bacteria > Chloroflexota > Dehalococcoidia > GIF9 > AB-539-J10 > CAZCKW01. Next base: position 6,723 of record CAZILT010000028.1, on the reverse strand, counting down.
AGGATGACAGCGGCGGTAATACCATGACGGGCGGCTGGCAGAAGAACATGGTAGATAGTCTGCCAATGGTTGGCGCCCAGGGCTAAAGCTCCCTCCTTATAATGGGCAGGCACAGCACGGAGGCTGTCTTCACTGATGCTGGTAATAGTAGGCAAAATCATTATCGCCAGCACAATAGCTGCTGCTAATACCGAAGACCCCGAACCACTGCCACTCAAACGAGCTACCATGGGACAGAGCACAATCATCCCCACCAGTCCATAGACTACTGAAGGAATGCCCACCAAGAGTTCTACCGCCGGCCTGACTATACTGCGAATACGGTGTGGAGCTACCTCAGCCAAGAAAACAGCACAACCCAGAGCCAAGGGCACCGCTATTACCAGCGCCAGCAAAGTAGCTACTATTGAGCCGACAATCATAGTTAAGATGCCAAAGGCATTGTATCTCGGATACCACTTGGCACCGAGGAGAATATCAACTATCCCTACCTCTCTAATGGCAGGCAGGCTCTCCTTCAGGATAAAAATAGCAATGAAAGTCAGGATTAAAAAGGCTATTATCCCAAAGCTAGAGACGATATACCTTGAGGCACGGTCAGCAAAATAACGAGACATTAGTTTCCTGCATCAGCTTATTCCCAGATGGGGTAGCACCAGCACCACCCCATCCCTATATACAAAGAAGGAGGTGGAAATGGCCTACTTGATACTAATGTAACCCTCATCCTCTACAATCTTCTGCCCCTCTGAGCTCAAGCAGAACTCAATAAATTTCTTCGCCAGCTCCTCGGGGTTCCCCTTAGTTATGAAGTTAAGATGTCGCATGACAGGATAGCTTTCATTAAGACAATTAACTTCATTACAGGTAACACCACCTATGCTTAAAGCCTTCACTGATGAGTCAACATAGCCCAGTGAAATATAGCCGATGGCATTGGCAGTGCTGGCCACCTTTTGCTTTACCGCACCATTAGACGGTAAAAACTCAGCATTGGGGGCAACCTCAGCACCAGCCATCACTTTATCTTCAAAGACCTCCCTGGTCCCCGAGCCCTCCTCACGATTTATCACCGTCCAAGTATCATTTGAGCCGGTAGCAAAGATATCCCTTATTTCTTCCAATGTCAGGTCAGCGGTGCTGATCGAGGGATGGACTACGATGGAAACGCCATCGGCAGCAACATGGGTCACCACCAAATCTGGCCACTGATCTGTCTCGCTGGATTTGAGCTCGCGAGAAGCAGCGCCAATATCGAGCATACCCTCAGCACACCCTTTGACCCCGGCACTTGAGCCACCTCCCTGAACAATAACCTTAACCTCAGTGTCCTCAGTTTCAAATGCCCTAGCCCATCTATCCGCCAGAGGCTGGACGGTGGTCGAGCCTCCCACGGTGATAGTCTCTGATAGGTTATGGCAACCTCCCAATCCCAGGGCAGCTAAAATTAAGCCTGCCAGGGATAATAAGAACCATCCCTTTTGCATTCTGTGATACACATTTCCTCCTTTTGATTATTTTGGTTACTTGGCATTATTTCTACGCTGGTTTTAATTTCATCAACGCTTTCCCATGCTTCACCTCCATTCCCTACAATTAGCATTACCTGAACCATTCATCCTGTTTTAAGCATAACAAGGGGTGTTTAAGGTTTGATTAAGACTTTGTTAAGACGAGGTAAAATGTTGTTTAAGGTTTAATTAAGGCGTGGTCGCTATAGGCAAGGTAAAGGTAAACGTTGAGCCCTTACCCTCGATGCTTTCTGCCCAAATCTTGCCACCGTGCGCCTCAACAATGTGCTTGACAATTGCCAACCCCAAGCCTGTCCCACCACTAGTCCGGGCTCTATCCGCCTTATAGAAACGCTCGAAAACGCGGGGAAGGTCATCGGCAGGGATACCAACTCCAGTGTCAGTTACTGAAACAAGGATACTATCACCTTCCGCTCTGGCAGAGATGCTAATTCTACCCCGAGGCGGCGTAAACTTGATGGCGTTATGCAGCAGGTTGACCATCACCTGTTCCCCCCACTCCCTATCAGCTAGGGCTGGAGGCAAACCAGAGGGAATATCTAGCACAAGATCAAGCCCTGCTCTATTGGCCTGGGCCTTAAGTCTTTGAGCAGCCCGCATTACTACTTCATCTACATTTACAGGCTCTACCTTGAAGGAAACTTCACCACTTTCGATGCGGGATAGCTCACCAAGCTCATTTATCATCTGAGCTAGTCTATCAGTCTCAATATTTATCTTGTTCAGGAAGTCTTTAGCCACAACAGCATCACTTATAGCTCCCTCCTGGAGGCTCTCAGACAGAACTTCGAGCGAAGCTACTGGTGTACGCAGTTCGTGAGAGATGTTAGCGATGAAATCACGGCGTACTGTCTCTAGCCGCCGAAGCTCAGTCAAGTCCTGCAGGAGTACCACGCTACCAGATTGCCCACTTAGAGGGGTGGCTATCACTCCCAGGAACTGCTTTCCTGGTTCAATTTCCACCAACCCCGTCTGCTGCTCTCCCGAGTTAAGACACCTTTGCAAAATACCATCCAGTTCGTGATCGTGTACCACCTCAATAAATGTGTATCCTAATGTCTTATCCTCAGCAAGCTGTAAAATCCTTAACGCCGCTTGGTTAATCATCATAACCTTACCTTCGCCATCAACGACAAATATGCCATCAGCCATATTGGACAGAATAGCAGACATCCTATCCCGCTCAGTGGTAAGCAAGCCTACCATCTCTCTGAGCCTAGCCGCCATTTGGTTGAATGATCTCGCTAACTCACCAACCTCATCCCCCGAGTTTACTCGAATTTTTTGTTCAAGATTCCCCTCAGCTATCCCCTTAGACATACGAGTGAGTTCTTTAACCGGCTCAGTAGTGGTTTTCGATATCCGCATTGCCAGTAGGATAGCGATGACGGCAGCAATCGCTGCGCCACCAATTATGGTTCGGCTTATATGTCCCAGGGATTCGTTTATCTCAGTCAAAGGAAGAGAAAGGCGGGAAATGCCAACTACTTGTTTATTCACTGTCACCGGCACAGCAACATACATCATGTCACAGCCCAGGGTAGAGCTGTAACGAATGCTCCTGCTGGCTCCGCTGGAGAAAGCTTCACTCACCTCAGGACGGTTGCCGTGGTTCTCCATCAATGCAGGGTTTTCATCTGAATCACCCAATACCACTCCACCCTTATCAATAATAGTAATCCGGGCACCAATCTGTTCTCCCATCCGCTTAGCTAAAGCATTTATCTCATCTGCCTGCCCACTGACAAAATACGCCCCACTGGCATCGCCCACTAATCGCGCTTGATCGGTAAGCTGCAACTCCAGGTTACTTAAGTAGTTACCCCGGACCAAGTACACCAGATAGGCACTGAGACCTCCTATACAGATTATGATGAGGACTATAAACGCAGTGGCAATCCGCCATCTGATACTATGAAACACTTCTATGCCTCAAATTTGTAGCCCACGCCGCGCACCGTCAACAGTTGCTGGGGGTGGGCAGGATCAGCTTCGATCTTCTGTCTCAACCACCGTATGTGAACATCCACAGTACGGGTACCTCCAGCATAGTCATAGCCCCAAATCTTATCTAAAAGATGATCACGGGTAAATGCCCGCCCCCGATTCCTGGCTAATAAAGCAATAAGCTCAAACTCCTTGGGACTCAACTCGAGAATAGAGTCACCAACGGAGACCTGGTGGCGAGCAAAATCTATCTTGAGGCCTCCAACCTTCACTGGTGGAGGCACAGCCCCTTCCTCTGGAATCGCTCCGCTTTTGAGTATCTCAGAGCGGCGTAGCAATGCCCGAATCCGAGCTAAGAGCTCTCGCAAACTGAAGGGCTTAGTCATATAATCATCGGCACCGATTTCCAATCCAACCACCTTATCAACTTCCTCAACTTTGGCAGTGAGCATCAAAATAGGTGTTATCATTTCCTTGCGCAAGATGCGGCAAGCCTCAAATCCACCAAGTTTGGGAAGCATAACATCCAAGATGATTAAGCCCGGCCTATCGCTTCGGGCAACCTCTAAAGCCTGGACGCCATCCACAGCGGTAACCACCTCGTAACCCTCCTTGGTAAGGTTATACCTGAGGACATCAAGCAGAGTTTGATCATCTTCAACGACAAGGATCTTGTTTCCTGCCATATTCCTAAACCCTATTACTACATTCTCCGCAAGTGTAGCATACCACAGCAATGGATTGGATTAAAGGCGAATATGCGACAGTGCCCCTCTTGTCTACTTTGTCATGCATTGCACAAGAAGTTGACGCCTACAGCCTGGCAGATTAGACTACTCAGCAAACAAGGACAGCGCAAAAGAGGCAAAGTGTATATGCAGGCGAATTCAGACCTGAATACATTCAGGAAAACCAAGATAATTTGCACCATCGGACCGGCAAGTGAGTCAGAACAGATGATAGAAAAGCTAGCTTTGGCTGGGATGAATGTAGCTCGTCTTAATTTTTCTCATGGTACCTATAAGCAGCATGCGTCGCATATAGAAGCCATCCGTCGGGTTTCATCAAAGTTAAGCTTGCCCCTAGCCATTCTGCAAGACCTGCCCGGACCAAAGATTAGAATCGGTAGGTTAAACAAAGAGACAGTATGGTTGAAGGAAGGCGACGATTTCACCCTCACCAGCAAGGATGTTGTAGGTGATGAGCACATAGCATCGGTAAGCCTCTCCTCACTACCCAAGGATGTTAACCCCGGCGATACTATATTCCTGAATGATGGCGCAATTAAGCTAGAAGTGGTAAGCACCACCAATAACGAAATCAGGAGTAAGGTAGTCGTTGGCGGAATACTTGCTCCAAAGAGAGGCGTCAATATACCTGGTGTGAGGCTCAATGTGCCGTCCATTACTGATAAAGACTTGAGCTACCTGCTCTTTGGCCTGGAGCACGGGGTGGATTTCGTCGCTCTTTCGTTTGTCAGAGAAGTAGCCAATGTGCGACAGGTAAGGCAGTTTTTGCAAGCAAAAGGGGCAGACCTGCCGCTTATCGCCAAGATCGAAAAACATGAGGCAGTGGATAACATTGATGAAATCATCGCCGAGGCAGATGGCATAATGGTGGCTCGTGGTGATTTAGGAGTAGAAATGCCCGTGAGAAGGGTGCCGCTAGTACAGAAGGAGATCATATCCAAGTGCAACCATGTCGGCAAGCCTGTCATCGTAGCCACTCAGATGCTGCAATCAATGATACATTCCCCATCCCCCACACGGGCCGAGGTTAGCGATGTGGCCAATGCCATCTTCGATGGCGCAGATGCAATTATGCTCTCAGGGGAAACGGCTATCGGGAAATATCCAGAAGAGGCTACTTTGATGATGGCAAAGGTTGCTACTGAGACTGAAACAGCACTGCCTTATCACCGCATCCTATCACAGAAAATGGAGAACGTTATCCCCCAGACTGAGGACGCTATCAGCTATGCTGCTTGCCATATAGCGGAGCAACTCGGGGTAGTGAGCATTGTAGCCTATACTACTTCGGGAAGCACAGCTCAGCGAGTAGCTAAGTATCGTCCGAAAGCACCCCTACTGGCCATGACTCCCAAGGATAGCGTTCGAAGAAAGCTGGCCCTCTACTGGGGAATCTACCCTTACAATGTCACTGGGTATGCCACTGTAGAGGAAGCATTTGAGCAGGGAGCAAATCTAGCTGTTAAGCTGGGCTTAGCCAAGAGCGGCGACCTCATCGTTGTCACCGCTGGTGTCCCCCTTAGCGTGCCGGGGAGCACCAATATGCTCAAGGTTCAAAAGATTGAATGAGATTCGCCCTGTACCTTGGTAAGTTTCCCTGAGCTTCCTTAACTTGGTGTAATTCTGTGAATAATCTAGTTGTTGCTGATATATGCCATGCTATAATTGCATCGAAAGGACAAGCTATGGAGCAATGGGTTGATGCCTACCTTGATATAGAGACCACCGGCTTATCCCGCTTCTATGACGATATAACTGTAATCGGCATTTACCTGTGTGATGGTAAAAATAGTGAGCTTGTTCAACTGGTAGGTGAACAGGTGACCATTGATAACCTCCTCAAGGCCCTTGAAAATGTAGCTACAATCTATACCTACAACGGCAGCAGCTTTGACCTTCCGTTCATCAATGTTTCCCTTGGGATAGACCTTGAAGCTAATTTCCACCATCACGACCTGATGTACAACTGCTGGCAAAATAATCTATATGGTGGCTTCAAAGAAGTAGAGAGGCAGTTAGGAATTCCCAGGCAGCTACAGGGCATCAGTGGACTGGAAGCAATATGTCTGTGGTGGCAGTATCAGAATGATGATGACCAAAACGCCTTAGCTTTGCTGTTACAATATAACAAGGAGGATGTGGTAAATCTGAAGACGCTGAGAGAGAGGCTGAATGGATGCTAGATTTAGGCAAGCCAAATAGGAGTTAACATGCCTATCTATTCTAATTCGCAGCTAAGTACATACGAACAATGCCCTTTGAAATACAAGCTTCGCTATCGGGACAGGGTTAAGCGGGACATTGAAAGTGTTGAAGGCTTCCTGGGTACGATGGTTCATGAGACTCTGAAGAAGTGCTATGACGACGCCAGACTTACTAGGGTAAACAGCCTACCCGACTCGTATGGTCAAGCTATGATGACACCACCAACCTTACCTCTGCAACGGTGAATGCAGCAAATGGCACATTTACCGGAAGCCTTGAGGGCTGGGACA
>CAZILT010000027.1:0-9737 GCA_964540185.1 uncultured Dehalococcoidales bacterium | reverse complement strand
TGAGCGAGATTCTTCAGTCGCTTCTCTCCCTCAGAATGACAAGAAGCGAAGGGCTCAGAGTGACATTTTGGCCAATTAGCAAACACTCTCAACTTTGCTTTTTGATTTTTGACTTTTAACTTTTGCAGAATATGTTGCAGCCACCTGATTTTAATAAGGAAAGAGAGCTTAACTCACAGGGCTATGAGCTTATCGCAGGCATTGACGAAGCCGGTCGGGGAGCTCTTGCTGGCCCGGTGGTCGCCAGTGCTGTTATTCTGCCCCACCTCTATTATCCTCCCTGGCTTAAACTCGTTCGTGACAGCAAGGAGTTAAGTCCTAAGAAGCGTGAATTTCTCTTTGATTTAATTCGCAAAGAAGCATTGGCTGTGGGCATTGGCATCGTTTCTCCTGGCATAATAGATGATATAAATATCCTTCAAGCGACCCTGCTGGCAATGAAACAGGCAGTAGAAACATTGCCGAAACCACCACACTTCCTTCTTATTGATAGGCTAACCCTGTCCAAATGCGATATTCCTCAAAGGGGGATAACCAGAGGTGATAAGCTCTGCCTTTCCATTGCCTGTGCCTCTATTGTGGCAAAAGTCAGCAGAGACCGTATTATGGAGAAGTTCGATGATGCCTACACTGGGTATGGATTTGCCAGGCACAAAGGTTATGGGACACGTGAACACATTTCCCGTTTGCAGCGGCTGGGGCCTTCGCCAATTCACCGTCTATCTTTCGCCCCGATCAGGGATGCTAGCCAGCAGCGCATTTCCTCTTATGTAAGGAAGAACAAATTCATTACAAGAGAGGATTAAGGTGAGAGTGATGAACCGCCAGGAGGTTGGCAAACTGGGTGAGAAGATAGCTCTTAAATTCCTTAAAAAGAAGGGCTACCATATACGCGAGACAAACCTTCGATGCCATACTGGCGAAATCGATATTATCGCCAAACAGAAGGATTATCTTGTTTTCGTTGAAGTTCGCACCAAGAGTAATTTAGATTTTGGCACGCCGGAAGAATCAATCACACAGCGGAAAAAGGAAAAACTAATCACTTCTGCTCTATCCTATATTAATGAGCACCAGAATCTGCCCTCGCTATGGCGCATAGATGTTGTGGCCGTGGAAATTGACCAGAAGGGTAAGGCCAAGCGTATCGAGCTAATTGAAAACGCCGTCAGAGGTGATGACTTCTCTAAAGTCAACTTTTAGCCTCTGCTATCTATCGTCGCTCATCGAATAACTGCTGCCGGCTGAGCCAGTAATTCTTCTCCCCCGAGCAGCATAGCCTGCATGGTAAACAATACGAATTGTGTCATAATATTCTGGGAGGTGAGCAAGCCATGCTATAGTTTACAAGCTGAATGTCAGCCGTGTACTAAATGAATGGAGAGATTGGAAGAATAAAATGTTTTCAAGACAGAAAGTTTATACATTAATTATTGTTTGTTTATTATGCTTGCTTTTCCTTTCCGCTGCTGTAACAGGGTGCTCCACTAGCGTAACCTCCCCTGAATATGCCGATAATCTAATAGCTCAAAGAGAAATTCTGGTCCAAATATCAACTATAGACGCACTGCTCAACGGGGTTTATGATGGGGTAGTGACCTTCGAAACATTAAAAGAGTATGGGGATTTCGGGATAGGGACTTTTGAAGGTCTTGATGGAGAAATGGTGGGATTTGATGGTGATTTCTACCAAGTAAAGGCAGATGGCATCGCCTATCCCGTATCCAATTCCATGGAGACACCTTTTGCATCTGTGACCTTCTTTGATGCTGACAGCGAAGAGCAATTACCGGAAGGCATGGATTACGGGCACTTTGAAGAGTTTCTGGATGGAATATTGCCAACGAGCAACATCTTTTATGCAATTAAGATTGAGGGCACTTTCAGCTATATGAAGACACGGAGTGTCCCTGGTCAGGGAAAGCCATATCCTCTGCTGGTTGAGGTTACCAAGAATCAGCCTATCTTTGAATTCAGCGACGTGGAGGGAACGATTGTGGGGTTTTGGTGCCCTGGTTATGTCAGTGGGGTTAATGTACCAGGATATCACCTCCACTTTTTAACCAAGGACAAGGATGCCGGTGGACATATACTGGAGTTTGAGGTAAAGCAGGCAGTTGCCTCTGTGGATTATACCTCGGGATTTTTAATGATATTGCCCAATGAGGACAGCGATTTTTATAAGATAGACTTGACTCAGGATAAACAACAGGAATTACAAGAAGTAGAAAAATAATCCACTGTCTAAGTCCCTACCGATGCTGTATAGGCGATTTTAGCAAAATACTTCTGGTACATCACAAATTGGCTTTTTGTTTATCTCAAGCTAACGAGTCGAAGTGATGCCTAAACCTGCTAGGGTGATAAGTGAGTATCCTCAGACGATAGGAGAGACTTGGCAACAAGCTCCGCTAGAGGTATGGATACCTGCACCTCCCATTCAGCAGCGTCATTGAATGGTATCTTCTTATTTTCACTCGCTTTTGAATGACTTAGTGGGACTCTGTTCGCCTTGTATAGGAAAGTCGCCACGTCCAAGAAAATGTCTCCTGTGTTTTCGAAACATATACGTGGCTATGCTCCTTCAATAGCTGCTCGCTTGAGGAAAAACATTCTTGTAGTGCAATCTTGACTAGCTCTAATTCCCGCCAATTGACCTTATCTTTTTCTACCACTATCTTGCTTGCTACATTCTCTATCGCAAGGCAGAGATTGCGAAAATCACCTCATGAACTCCCACGCCATCCATACTTAAAAAGAAAGCCTCCTCCTCCCTTCTTATGGTGCCGCCCTGCGGCGTGAGGGCAGGGAACTTGTTGGCAAAGGCTCTCACCCGCCAGCTCTGGGTTTTTTCATCCCGGTATAACAGGGTTTCGGGGGAGTTCATAGCTTCATCGCCGGGGCAATGGAGGCCTATGCATTATTTACCCGCCTGGGTGCTTGGGCTAATCAGGGGAATTAAGCAGATATGTTGCTTCTAAATAACGATGAGCCTAAAATAAGGGTAGCCAATGAGGGCAAGTTATTATACCCAGATGAGAGGTGTCGAAAATGCTTATATATGAAACCGCTATAAGCCGACGCTCAATCAGACTGTTTAAGGACATACCTGTCCCAGAGGAAGTGCTAAGGCGGTGCGTCAATGCGGCCAGGTTGGCACCATCCGCAGCCAACCTTCAACCATTAGAATACATCGCTGTAAACGACGACCAACTGCTGCCTCAGGTGTTTTCTACCTTAAAGTGGGCAGCATACATCAGCCCGGAGGGGGACCCACCTGAAGGTAAGAGGCCTCGAGCCTATATTGTCATACTTAAGAACAGCAACATCGGAATGTCACTGTCGGTGTATGATGTTGGAGCGGCGATGGAGAACATGATACTTGTCGCTCTAGAAGAAGGCATTGGTGCCTGTCCCATTGCCAGTGTAGACAGGGATCAGTTAAGGAGAGTGCTGAATATCCCCGGTGATTACGAGATTCCTTTGGTCTTAGCTCTGGGCTATCCTGATGAAAAGCCGGTAGAGCAGTTATTTGATGGGTCGGTGAAGTATTGGAAAGACGAAAATTGTGTGCTCCACATTCCTAAGAGGAAGCTGGAGACAGTTCTACACTGGAATACTTTTTAGCACCATATTCAGGCCATGCTAGACTAATGTTTAACAACTCGACGATGTTTACGAAAACAGCTCGCCATCTAAAGTGTCAGTTACTGATTCGTGCCAATTTTGCTGATGAGAATGCCAGGGCACGATACTACAGACCTGAGAAGCGTAGCGCCCTTTATCGTTCATTTACCCTGGCAGCTAATTAACGACTACCTGATGGGGGAGCTTTTTGCTGTTACCCGTTGCTGACGAATAAGCTGGTTCGCTGATTTACCTCCTCTATCTGGCTGTGGTGTGTTATTCCAGATATTCATAGTCAGAGCAAGCCACTTATTTAGCTCCTTTATAGAGTTGAAATTCTCTACTCGCTGGTAAATCTCCTTGACAAATCCGTTAAAATCGTTGCTCTTCATGTGCGATAAGACGATATTCTTCCATTCTTCTGGTGACATGATGAATTGCGACCTGCCTTCCTTCTTAGCTGCCTCAGACATACGAGCTACCGCTTCTTCAAGCGTATCATCCTGGGCATATTCAATATCCCTTAATTCCTCCGGTACCTTTACTCTTCCCTGTAAGAATCTCTCCACTTCTATGGGGTTAGGTTGGAAACTACTTTTCAACCGTGAGCGCATACCTGGCCCTGGTTGAATCGGCCATGTCAACCAACCGGGAACAAGCAACCACCGACTGCGGCCGGCAGGCAGAATATGAGCAGATACAGCCTGTCCTCTCTGTAGGGTATGGCTTAATACCGGAGCATTTATTGCGAATTCCTCATCTTCTAGTTCCAGATTGAAACCTCGACCACGAATAATCATGGTGGCTACGCCGGTGATATATCTTGCCTTTTGGATAGCATTCATAGCTGAACTAAGTCTGGGTTGGTTGAACAGAGCATTGGCTGCTAGCTCAGCGGGGTGCCGCCCATCAGGCAATCTAAAGTTGAAGGCGAACCAGCCTAAGAAGCGCCGCTCGCGACTATTAATATCGCCAGTACCAGCTATGTAATTGGTTGGTTCTTTATTGTAATACCCGAAGAAATGACTACGAGCTCTTGCCCGAATGTCAACAATATCCTCACTCTTAGCGCACCATTCACCTAGCTGCTCTACAGTGATATAAGTCAACGCCATAAATCACCTCCTGTATAGTCTTATACCTAGATTCTCAAGCCATTTCAAGGCTATTTCCCTTATTATATCATCTTTAAGGCGAAAGCACCTCTGCTTTTCATCAGGAGTTGCAAACTTTGGCAATAGCTTTTCCAGATGCTAGAATTGGCCTTCGGAAGTGACTATGCTAAAGAGATTTTTCCAGGAACAGTTCAGTATATTAAAAGGGAATCGGAAAGCAACAATCGTACTGGCAGGGGTATTCTGTGCGCAGGTGCTGGCTGCTATTCTCATCGGGGTTAGTGATAATATTCCAGGCATAGTTCTATGTTACCTGGCAGCTACCATTCCAGTCATCGCATTGACACTCGCCTGGCGGGAGTTGAACAAGTTTCTAATCCTGCTGGGAGCCACAGAATCAGGCTCACTACCGGTGCCGAGGTAGACTTAAGTCGGAATCAAGCCAAGGGCTAAGGAAAATAATCAAGTGGTAGGGACTACTTAGTAATACTTCGGCTCTGTGGAGGAGGGCATGTCGCTTGAAGACCAGAAGTTACCTAGTAAACTTCAGCACGACCGAGGTTTCAACCTGCCTGGCAGGAATGTTCCAGTATGTTCGCAGAAGCCTATCCTTCTCCTTGGTCGATACCAGCTCGAAGCCATGTTTTTCATAAAAGCGGGTAGCCCAGGTGGCATCAGCCCAGGTTCCCACCAGTATCTCAGGAGTTCTGGCTAGGTTCATAAGATGTTTAAGTAGCCTGCTGCCAATTCCTCTTCTTTGCTGTTTTGTGAGTATATAGGTATGTCTGATTAATGTGGTGTCTTTCATAGCCTGGACTCCTGCTACCCCGAGCAAATGGTCAGTTTCTACCCATCCGAAGAATCTAATGCCAGCCTCAATTTCCGCTCTTAACTCCTCGGCAGACATATAGGGCTTCTTCCATCTGTCATCCGGAATTACACCTTGGTAAGCCTGCGCAGCGTCGTTTATGACCCCTAGTATAGCGTCAAAGTCTGAAGATGACAGACTGCGAATCATCCTTGCCTTGTTATGGCTTCTTTGTCATTGCTATGTGTGAGGATGCCACTTTGCCTTGTTTCCCATGACCTCTTAATTTTATAATCCTGGTGGAGTATTGCCCTGTTCAACTTTAAGCTGCTCATGTAGAGGGCACATTAGGTTTCTGCTGTTGCTGAGCCTGTATGGATATAACTTCGCTGCCGGATTCAAATAGCTGTGACTTGATTTCATGCACCAGACCCCAGGCTTCTGCTTCCTCCGGATTTAGCGTAGTCCTTTCGAGCATGGCATTGGTCACATCCTTTACGCTTTTGCCTGTGTTTGCTGCGATTACCTTGGCGATGTTCTCGATGTCAATCCTCAATCCTTTTAACCTTTCTTCCAATTGCTCTTCTTCCAGGCTCTGGTTCCCCTTAAACTGGGCATTAACACCATGAAGCAAGAACCTAGCCTGGGGCACTGATAGCCTTTTCGAGCCGGCGCAATATAAGACAATTCCTATTGAGTCCACGCTGCCAAAATTGTGCGTAGTTATATTAGCAGGCAACCCTTTCAGATAATTGTATGTGCTCAAACCGTGAACAACAGAGCCCCCGGGAGAGGAGATAAGAATGATGAAATCCTTTACCCCTTGCTTCATTTTCCCATCGATAGCGCTCATTAGAGCGTTGACTGTGGCATCTATGACGGGGGCAAAGAACTTAATTACTACTGGTTTCATAGTCATACTCACTCCCTCCTTTTTGCGAATCGCCCATCATCTTTTGATGCTGGAAGTTTGTGCACATTTTTCTCCAGCCATCCTGTTTTCTCTACTTGTCTTATGTCGAATTCAGGCACATAAGGTTTGACATCCAGGAGAGGAGTTTCATCTACGATATCTACATCTTGAATATAGAGTATGTTCTGTTCAATCCTGACAAGACGCACTATCGAGATGCCGATTGGGTTTGGTCGGCTTGGACCTCGCATGGCAAACACTCCATGTGCTTCATTATCCATATATGGCTTTACTTTTAAGGAAAGTCCTTGGGATAGGTGAAAATGGTATATCAAAATAATATAAGAAAAGCCTTCAACATCTTTTAAGCCTTCAGCATATTCTGGGAATACCTCAACTGTTCCATCGATACCCTTAGCTCCTGTAGGTTGTATAGGTGTCCCCTTGGGTTCTTTAAACGGAGAATGTATAACCCCAATCGGCCTGTACTTTATCTCAGTCATACTATTTCTGCTAACACCCAGTTAGGCAAGGCAAAAAACATTTCTATGTAGCTACCTTGATTATAGCAGATATCGTAGATTTAGGAAGTCAGGAATTGGCCGAGAACAAAATTTAGGATGAATAGCTTTGCTGTGCTATAATTGCAGGTAAGAATTAGCTATGGATGACATGGGTAAAGTAAAGCAGCGGATAGAGGAACTGCGGGGGTTAATCAACCATCATAACTATCGCTACTATGTACTGGATAGCCCCGAAATTAGTGATACCGAATATGACGAATTTATGCGTGAGCTCAAGAAGCTTGAAGCAGGGCATCCCGAACTCATCACCCCAGGTTCCCCAACGCAGCGAATTGGCGCTCCGCCGGTGGAGGCTTTTGGAGTTGTGGAGCATCCTGAGTCTTTATTAAGTCTGGCTAACGCCTTTTCCTATGAGGAGCTGGCGGCTTGGCATAGGAGGGCTAGTAATCTTTTAGGTGGGCACAGGTTCGACCTTGTTTGCGAGCCTAAGATAGATGGGTTGGCGGTAGCTTTGACTTATGTCGATGGCTTGCTTGTTACCGGGGCGACTCGAGGCGATGGCTATCGGGGTGAAAACATTACCCAGAACTTGAAAACTATTAGAAGTATCCCCCTCTCTGTACCTAGAGTGGCACCCCCCAGATTTGAGGTAAGGGGTGAAATTTATCTCCCTAAAGCGGGATTTAAGAAGCTAAATGAGAGGAGAGCCGAGGAAGGTCTACCTCTTTTTGCCAATCCCAGGAATGCCGCTGCTGGCTCGGTAAGGCAGCTCGATTCCGGTGTTACCGCCAAACGCCCACTGGACATATTTGTCTATGGCCTGGGTCCAGTGGAAGGTAAGGCGGTGCCTGATACCCATTGGGAGATTATGCAGTGGCTTAAGTCTTTAGGCTTCAAGATAAATCCTAACATAGCTCTATATAACGCTATTGAGGAAGTAGAGGAATGTCATCAGAACTGGGTAGAAGATCGTGAAAGCTGGGGTTATGAGGCCGACGGCATGGTGGTGAAAGTTAACCCTATTGCCCTTCAACGAGAGTTAGGCAATGTAGCTCATGAGCCAAGATGGGCGATAGCTTATAAGTTTCCCGCTGTCCAGGGCACTACGCGTCTTGTTGACATTGGTATAAATGTGGGGCGTACAGGGAGCTTAAATCCTTACGCCATTCTGGAGCCAGTCCAGGTGGGTGGGGTAGTCATCAGCCGTGCAGCATTACATAACGAGGAAGACATCCATCGCAAGGATATTCGCATTGGGGATTGGGTCTCTGTGCAGCGAGCCGGAGAAGTTATTCCCGAAATTGTTGGCTCTATAGTCAGTCGCCGCACCGGTGAGGAGAAGATTTTCTTCATGCCCGGTCGCTGCCCAGTTTGTGGCGCCGAGGTAATAAAGCCGGAAGATGAAGCAATGCACCGATGTACCAATGCTGCTTGTCCATCTCAAGCTCTGGAGCGAATTAAGCACTTCGTTAGCCGTGGGGCTATGGATATTGATGGCGTGGGCGATAAATTATGTCAAGCTTTGTTTGAGGCTGGCTTAGTTAAGGATGTGGCTGATTTGTATTATCTTACAGAAAAGCAACTCTTGGGGTTGGAAAGGTTGGCTGAGAAAAGTGTGTCCAATGTGCTCAGCTCCATTGAGGGAAGCAAGAACAGGCCTCTAGCTCGGGTTATCTTCGCTCTGGGTATACTCCACATAGGCGAGGAATATGCTGACTTATTAGCGGAAAACTTTGCCAGCATAGATGATTTAGCTAAAACCAGTCAGGAACAACTTCTATCTATTCCTTCAATCGGACCAAAGATAGCCGATAGCATTGTGACTTTCTTCAGGCAAGAAGGGAATAAAGGCATTATCGATAAGCTGAGGAAAGCTGGAGTAAAGCTGGAAAGGGATAAAACTGAAGAGGCCAAGCCTGAAGAGTTACCTTTTGCTGGATTAGAATTTGTATTAACGGGTAAGTTAGAATCGCTTACTCGTTCCGAAGCTGAAGCTAGGATAAAGACTTTGGGAGGCAAGGCTAGCTCAGATGTTGCCAAAAAGACAACTTATGTGGTGGTTGGCGCTGACCCTGGCTCTAAACTAGCTAAGGCGGAGAAACTGGGGATAAAGACGCTCAGCGAAGATGAGTTCCTGAAGTTGCTGAGTCAGACTGCTTCTCCACTTTGAATCTCTTTGATTATCTCTTTGTAGATATTGACATAACGGTCAGGCAATTCTGCTATATCAAAGAATCGGGCATCCTGTACCTCTTCTCCAGGAGTTAATTCTCCCTCTTTCACCTTAACTAGGTATCTCACTACCAGCATGTCCCCATATACTTCCCTATCCTCATGTCGAACTACTTCAATCAATTTTACTATTTCGCCGGATATTCCAGTTTCCTCCTTTAGCTCCCTCAGGCAGGCTTCTTCCGGCGTCTCTCCAACCTCAATAAAACCTGAGGGTGCGCCCCACGTTCCTTTTCTTGGCGCTAAGCCCCTTTTAATCAATAGGAACTTCTTGTCTTTTGTCGCCACTGCCACTGCTACAGGCAAAGGATTTTTGTAATCGATGAAATTACATCTAGGGCAATATTTTCTCTTTTTACCTTCAATAATTCCTGTTTTGAGAGGTGCTGCGCAAAGGGGGCAATAGTTATATTGTTTCATTTTTCCCTCGATAAGAGTAAAACAATCTTCTTCTAGGCTATAATATATCACGGAATAAGGCAGGCGCTGATGAAACTAATTGTTGGCCTGGGTAATCC
>CAZILT010000026.1:0-12880 GCA_964540185.1 uncultured Dehalococcoidales bacterium | reverse complement strand
TTGTTAAGTTCGTCTTCCCCCAGAGTCTCATGAGCGATGAGATGCTCAGCAATTTGCTTTAGCCTTGGTTTGTTCTCAGTCAGGATTTTCTTGGCAGTATCATGGGCATGCTGAATGATGTTGTGTACCTCTTCATCTATCTCTTGGGCAATTTTATCGCCGTAGTCCCTTTGCTCGCTGATTTCTCGACCTAAGAAAACAAGTTCCTGTCTTTGCCCAAAGGTTCGTGGGCCTAATTTATCACTCATACCATATTCAGTTATCATCTTCCGAGCCAATTTCGTTGCCTCCTCCAAATCCTTTTGTGCCCCTGTGGTTACTTCGTTAAAGGCAATCTCCTCAGCAGCCCGTCCACCAAGCAGTATTGCTATTGTGTCATCAAGCTGAGACTTAGGGTATAGATGGCGATCCTCTGATGGTAAAAAACGTGTCCACCCCCCCGCCATCCCCCGGGCGATGATGGAGATTTTATGCACTGTGGCATCAGCATTAGGTAACATCTTAGCAGTTAAGGCATGGCCGCTTTCATGATAAGCGGTTATTTCCTTTTCCTTTTGACTGATTACATGGCTTCTTTTCTCAGGACCAGCGATAACTCTGTCAGTGGCATCCTCTAGCTCCTTCAAGGTAATATCCTGGCGATTGCGTCTAGCAGCCAAAATAGCTGCTTCGTTAATTAGATTGGCTAAGTCAGCACCGCTGAATCCTGGCGTTTCTTTAGCTATTGTTTCCAAGTTGACTTCTTCAGCTATCGGCTTACCTTTGGCGTGTACCACTAGAATAGCCTGACGTCCCTTGATATCAGGTAAGTCAACGACGATATGTCGGTCAAACCGGCCGGGGCGCAATAAAGCGGGGTCAAGAATATCAGGACGATTGGTAGCAGCTATAACAATGACATTGGTATTGGTATCAAAGCCATCCATCTCAGATAGGATTTGATTTAAGGTTTGTTCTCTTTCGTCATGTCCACCTCCCAGACCAGCACCGCGGTGTCGACCCACGGCATCAATTTCATCCATAAAAATTATACATGGTGTATTGCGTTTAGCTTGTTCAAAGAGGTCTCTGACTCTAGCAGCGCCAACCCCTACAAACATCTCTACGAATTCGCTACCGTTAATAGAGTAGAAAGGTACCCGGGCTTCACCAGCTATAGCTCTAGCCAGCAGAGTCTTGCCTGTCCCTGGTGGGCCTATCAAGAGTATTCCTCGAGGTACACGCCCACCCAATGCCTGGAATTTCTGTGGTGATTTGAGAAATTCTACTACCTCTTGTACCTCTTCCTTTGCCTCCTCAGTCCCGGCGACATCAGCAAAAGTTGTGGTAGATTTATTGCCGGAGCTTAGTCGGGCGCGGCTTTTACCAAAGTTGAAGGCTTGTGTGCCAGCTCCACGCGCTGAGCGAAGAAAGAAATAAAAAAGCCCTCCAATCAACGCAATTGGCAAGATAACCTGCAAGACTATCATCCACCAGTCAGTCCCACTAGGTTTAACATCGATTTTTATACCCCCCTCACCAAGAGTTATACCTTCCTCTGCGAGATAATTACGTAGATCATCTGTGCCACCCATAAATGCAGCTTCGTATATAGCCTTGCCATCCTTCAAGCCAATCAGTTTATCTCCCTCCTGCCTGATAATATCAATTTGCCCTTGCCTGGCTTGGCTAATAAATATGGGAAGATCTATTTCCTCAGGACCCCCACGTGGCAAAAAGATTAATATACTAGCCAATACCATCACCAAAAGCAGTAGGTAGATAAAGTTATTATGTCCCTGCTTTATGTTCATTTTTATTCCTCTTTATTATATCAAAGAAACTATGAACAGAGAAACGACATCACTGTGACATTACGAGTGGAGCAATGTTATAGCCCACCAGTAAAGGAAATTAGGCAAGGGCATTGTAAATCCCCTGCAAGAGTAAGGCATCTTCCTCCAAGTTAGGGCTTTCACTGATAAGCAATCCTTTAACCTCATAATCTTTCAAGGCTTTAATAAGGTCAATATAATTGAAATCGGATTCTTTCACATTCAGGTGTTTAATTTCGCCCTTCTTTCCATAGGCTATCCCTGATGCGTGTATATGTATATCGTTCAATGCTGCCTTTCCCAGTTTACTCTCTATTTGCTCCAAGATAGTGGTAAATTCGACATAGGAATTGAATTTTCCTGTGCGCGCGTGCCAGTGAGCGAAATCGATACAAGGAGCTATCCCCTTAACTTCGCTACTTAGCCTTATCACCTCATCCAGGGTGCCGAATTGACTGCCTTTCCCCATGGTTTCGGGCCGAATCCAAACTTTGTTACCCTCGGCATTTAGTTTGCTTGTTATCTGTTGCAATTGTCCCTTTACTGTATCGTAAGCTCTGGTTGGAGGGTCATTCAGATAATAGGCAGCGTGGAACACTACGCTTCTAGCGCCGCACAGGGAGGCGATGCGAACAGTATGAAGCAGTCTCTCTCTGCTAGCATTTACCTTCTCTGCTTCCTGCGCATTAAAGTTTATAAAATAAGGAGCATGAGCGCTGAGTGCAATTCCTTTTTCTCTAGCCATCTGTCCTATAGCTAAAGCAGTCCTTTCACTCATCTTCACCCCTCGTACAAACTCCAGCTCCATACACCCCAGGCCTAGTTCATCAACACGCTGAATACCACTTTCTGTGGAGCGTCCCTTAGCACTTAGAGGGACTCCCGCTGGACCAAAAAGCAAATCTGCCATTTGTGGCTATAATGTAGATGATTAGCGAGGTTTAGTCAAAATCTGCCACCGGACTATTGCTGATTCAGGTGAAGATGCTATAATGTGAAAAGGAGGTTAGGCCTTTCTGAAAGCGGAAGAGATAGCACGTCTAGCGGTAGAAGTCGCTTCTGGGAAACAAGCAAGTGATATTGTGATGCTGGATGTGACCGAAGTATGTTCATTCGCAGATTATTTTGTTATTTGTAGTGGGGACACCAAGCGTCATATTGAAGCTATCTGGCATGGTATTATTGATGAGATGAAAAAGAATGGCGTAGTATCCCACCATAATGAAGGCACCGCAGATTCAGGGTGGATGCTTGTTGACTTTAGCTCGGTTATTGTTCATATATTCGCCCCAGCGGAACGGCACTATTACCAATTGGATACACTGTGGTATAAAGCAATCCCCGTAGTTAGAATCCAATAAATAGCAGCTCTAGCCAATCCATTTATCAATATCTTTGTGATAGTCGCAAATTTCTTCTACTGAGAAGAACAGATTTATTTCCTCAGCGGCATTGTCTACCGAGTCTGAGCCGTGTATTAGATTATGCTTAATATCAAGGCCAAGATCGCCTCTGATAGTGCCAGGAAGAGCCTTAGTTGGGTCGGTTTCACCCATCGTCCGTCTTATTTCACTTACAGCATCTTTGCCTTCAAAGACACTAGCAATAATGGGACTTGAGATAATGAAATCTACCAGCTCATTAAAAAAAGCTTTGTCCTTATGGATAGCGTAATGACGCTGAGCCAAGGTTTTATTCATTTGCAGCATTTTTACAGCCACGATTTTGAGCCCTTTCCTTTCCAGGCGGGAAATTATTTCGCCTGCCAATCCTCTTTGTATAGCATCAGGTTTGATAAGCAGTAAGCTTCTTTCCATTTTTAATTAGTTCTCCCTCTTACTTATAATTTTTTATACTCTGTAGATCAGGGTAATTAAGTCCATATCCTCCAGGGAATCAACTATTTCGTCAGCCTCCGCCAGATCCGCTCTAGTATGGGTATTGGCTACAGCCAGGCACCTCATCCCAGCAGCTTTAGCAGCTTTAACACCGAAGGGGGAATCTTCGATTACGACGCAATCTCCAGGCTCCACCCCTAGTTTTTCAGCGGCTAAGAGATATATCTGGGGGCTGGGCTTGCTTTCAGACACTTGTCTACCGGAAATAACACAATCAAATTTTCCCTCTATGCCAAGTTCAGCAGTGATTAAGTCTATGGTTTCTTCAGTACCTGAAGAAACCAGAGCGAGCCTAAAATTTGCCTTTTTGATTGTATTTAATAGCTTTACTACTCCCGGAAAAGGTCTAATATTGCCCTTTGCCTTCATCCGAAAAATTGCTTCCTTTTCCACGGCCATAGTTTCAATCTCTTTTTCAGGTAGCTTTCCCCCTAAAACAGTGCGAATTATAAAATCGTTCCTAGTGCCAAAAAGCTGGGTGAAGTCTTTCCTAGTAAAGTTAATCCCCCTTCTGGCAAAAGCCTCTTGCCAGGCAGCAAAATGGAATGTGCCAGAATCAGCAATAACTCCGTCCATGTCCCACAGGATTGTCTTCCCTGATTGCCTCCATATATAAAATAAAGAGTTATTCTCGGCGATGACCGTGTTATCTTTAAGGGCAAGCATTCCCTTAGTTTCAACTAACCTTTTTGTCAAATTGGTGACCCAGCCAGAGATTTGGATTGGCTCTCCAGTTGGCGCTACATGTTTAAACCTGACCTCGCTTTTTGCAGTAATACCAAAGTCGATTCCGTGGCAGAGAATGGCATAAGCGGTTATTTCATCAAGGAGGGTATAAAGAATGCCGCCATGAGTGATATCTTTCCAACCCTGGTGGTATTTGCCCGGGGTGAACTCTGCTCTGACTTTTTCTCCATCATAGATGGGTTTCAGCTTTAGTCCTATGGGATTATCTTGGCCACAGGCAAAGCAAAGCGGGAATCCTCTGGAGCTACCAATGTCCATTCTAGGGATATGCATCTCTTTCCCTCCCTATATTTGATTTCATTACATCAGCAATCTACCTAGCATTTTGGCTGGAAGGAGGACTAACTTCTATTTTTTAGTCCCCCTAGTTTGCCTAGTACTAGCAGGAAGAATGATTTTTCTTGGTTTCGTTATAGAAGGAGGACGGAGATACAAAGGTTGCAGAGTGGACAACTCATCCTGTTGCCCTTTATCCAGCCTTTGCCAGCCTAATATAGCCAGTGAGCCAATCCTAGTTAAGCTGCTACTTTGTGGCATTATAGCTTGCCGGTCTAAATTCCGCTGTATGTCATGTGCCATATCAACCGGTATTTCACCACAGAAAAGCGTCTTCCGGTGTATCTGCTGGCATAGAGCACCGAGCGTGGTTAAATGCTCCCCCTGTAAGCACTGCCATTGCTTATCCTTTTGTTGATAAAGGGCAACGGCAATTTCTTCACGGCCGCCCTTATAGATAGGACATAATGGTAACCCGGTATAACGGAAGGAATAAGCTTCCGCTTCTAAAGTACTTATACCAAGTAAGGGGATGTTCAGGGAGAAGGCTAACCCCTTGGCTATGCTTATTCCCACCCGCAGGCTATTAAAACTTCCCGGACCTTTAGCTACTATAATTGCCTCGAGAAAGTTTGGTTTTACGTTGGCTTGATGCAACAGATAAGCTAAATTCGGCATCAATTCTACTGTGTGGTTTTGGGCTGATTGCCAAGCTAGCTCGGCTAAAATTTCGCCCTTGTGGGATAAGGCAATGCCAGCGGTACTGGAAGAGGTATCTATAGCTAACTCCATACTCTTTCCTTTATTTAGAGCAATTATTTGACACTCCTCTCTGTCATTTTGCCCTTCTGTCATTCTGAGTGAAACGAAGAATCTAAAGACCCTTCACTTTGTTCAGGGTGATAGTTAAACACCCTGCTTAAATTTGATTCGAGTTCTTTTATTAACTCTAAGTAGCGTTGGCCCTCAGGTTTAAGAACAATAGAGCGCTGTATTTCACGGTTGGGAATATAGCTTAGCTGTATAAGCAAACTATCCTGGGGCAATACTCGTATTCCCTTCTCTGCCCACTCTACTACACATATTCCATCTCCGTAAAGGTATTCTTCCAGTCCTAAGCTAGCAATTTCCTCAATATGGTCAATGCGATAGAAATCAATATGGAATAAAGGGAGCCTGCCATGATATTCTCTAATTATGACGAAAGATGGGCTGAAAGCATATTCCTTTATGTCCAAGCCGTACGCCATGCCCTGGACAAGGCAGGTTTTACCTGTTCCCAAATCGCCTACAAGAAGAAAAAGATCACCTCTCTGAGCTAGCTTGCCAAGATAGCTTCCTAGAAGCCGAGTTTGCTCCGGGCTATGTGATTTCAACCTTAGAAGATTTATTGCGGAAATGTTCCCATCCCCCTTTTTTATAAGGGATAATATTCCCTCTGCCATCGAACAGAACTACCCGGTTGGGCATAGTTTCCTCCACTATGTCACCAATTACAGTTACAGGACAATTTACGGCCTGTTTGACTTGCTCTATGATAGCCTTATTAGCAGTAAAAAGCAGCTCGTAGTCCTCCCCTCCGTATAGAGCTAACTCACGATAGTTTGGGAAATTAGCTTTGACTAAAGGGTGCACGGGCACTTGCTCTATTTTTATCCTGGCGCCAACTTTGCTAGCTTCGCAAATGTGAGCAAGGTCGGCAATCAATCCATCACTTATATCTATGGCAGTTCTGACTCCTTGCTTAATCAAAATTTGCCCTTCCCTTACTTTAGGTATGGGGTGGAGATGGCCACGTCTCAATGTGTCAGTTGTTTCAGCATCCAAGCTTATTCTCTCCTTGAGCATTTCTAAGCCAGCCGCTGATAATCCTAAGTGCCCGGTGACAGCTACTTGATTACCAAGTGTAGCTGTTGAGCGTCTAAGTACTGATTTGCTCTTCGAATAGCCTAGTAGCGTGATGGTGATAACCACATCAGGGGCAGCAGTGAGGTTACCTCCTGCTATCGCTATCCCAAACTTTGCCGCCAGGCAGGCTAGACCGTTACAAAACTTGGAGATATCAGATACTTCGATTTCGGCAGGTGCTGCCAGGGAGATTAAGGCATATTGAGGTGTACCACCCATGGCAGCTATATCACTTATGTTTACCGCTAGTGCCTTCCACCCCAATTCCTCCCAAGTAATGTTGTCTAAATCAAAGTGTATGTCTTGAACTAAACTATCCGTGGTAGCTAGCTGAATATAGTTATTGCCCTGCCAAGCAGCGGCATCATCGCCAATACCAACTAAGAGTCGCTTCCATGAAGCCCGCCGAGAATCCTTAGACTTATAAAAAATACTATTTAGAAGATTGATTAAGCCGAATTCCCCTAGCTCCGCTAGCCTCATCCTTATAATTATAGCACCGAATCTATCGTAGCTTCAACTTTAACAATCTGGCCTGTAGATGCTATAGTCATTACAGGGAGTATAAGCGATGGAGCAATCTCGGATGGGGTTATAAAGTCGAGGTATTGTTATCATTATGCGGTATGCTATTCTTGGTGATATTCACGCCAATTTAGTTGCTTTCGAAGCCGTGCTTGAGGATATCGGGGCCAGCGGAGGATTTGATGAAATATGGTGTCTGGGGGATATAGTAGGGTATGGACCTGAGCCTCATACCTGTATCGAGCTTTTGCAGCAGTACAAGCATATTTGCATTGCTGGCAATCATGATTGGGCTGCCATTGGCAAAATTAGTATCTCGGATTTTAATCCTGATGCTGCCAGAGCTTGCCAGTGGACAGCACAGCAGCTAACTGCTGAGGATATAGATTATTTGGGGAACCTCCCGGTTAAATTAACACAAAACGATTTTACTTTGGTTCACGGCAGCCCGCGTTATCCTATCTGGGAATATCTGCTATCAGTGGATGGTGCTTATGATAACTTCAATCGCTTTGATACCAAATTTTGCCTTGTAGGTCATTCTCACATCCCACTAATTTTTCGCAAGAATAAAAATGGCACCTGTTTTATGGCAAAATCTCCTGACGCACTAAACTTGAGGTTGGGAAATTCTCGCTTGATTATCAATCCTGGCAGTGTGGGGCAGCCTCGTGATGGCGATCCCAGAGCCAGTTATGCACTCTATGATAGCGATGCTCAAATCATGTATCATTATCGTGTTAATTATGATATAACTATTACCCAAAAGAAAATGATGGAGCATAAATTGCCCTTACCTCTAATTTTGCGTTTAACTTATGGTTATTAGCATGCTATAATAGGCAGAATTATTTTCACGGTGTGTGTAAAATGCATAATTATGAATTAGTAACCGTAATTAGTCCAGAGGTTGATGATGAGAGGATAGCCAAGCTTGTGGACAAAATGAGCCAGTTTATTAGTGCTAAAGAGGGAGTTGTGGAGAATATGGAGCAGTGGGGAAAGAGAAAACTAGCTTATCCTATAAAGCGGTTTATGGAAGCCAATTATATCTTGACCCGCTTTAGGTTAGAGCCAGGGTCTATTAGGGAACTTGAAGCAGAACTCACAGGTTCGGAAGAGGTCCTGCGATACCTTGTAGTAAAAGTGGGTAATTAGCAGATGGCAACTTTAAATAAGGTTATTCTTATTGGCAATGTAGGCAGTGAGCCTGAAATGCGGTATACACCGAATGGGAAACCTGTTACCTCTTTTCGTATGGCTACTAATCATCGCTATACTACTTCCAACGGAGAGCGTAGAGAGGAAACAGACTGGTTTAGAGTTAGCGTTTGGGGGAAGCAAGCTGAGAGTTGCAATCAGTACCTATCCAAAGGGAAACAAGTTTACGTTGAGGGAAGATTACATGCACGTAGCTGGGAGGGGCAAGATGGGCAGGCACGTATTAGCCTTGATGTGACTGCAAACCGAGTACTTTTTCTCGGAAAACAGGCTTTGACTTCCCTGCCTGAAGAGGGTGAGCTTGAGCCCGAGGATATACCTTTTGAACAAAATGAAGGAGTCGGAGATTGATTAAGCCCCGAAGAACAACAAGGCCAAGAAATTATATTCCCAGGCCAGCGGTTTGTCCCTTTTGTGTCGAGAGGATAAACATAGATTACAAAGATGCCTCTATGCTGTCTCGCTATATTTCTGGCCGTGGCAAAATTGGGTCTCGGCGGAGAACTAAGGCTTGCGCTAAACATCAGCGACGTCTAGCGCAAGCTATAAAGAGAGCTCGCTTCTTAGCTCTGTTACCTTACGCACCAAGCCATATCTGGGAAACAGGTGGTGTAGGCTTGCATCAACGAAAGTCTTGAAGGAACTCAATGCCAAAACGTACTTATCAGCCGAAGAAAATTTCTCGCCGACGTAAATTAGGATTCCATGCTAGACTTGCTACTCGGGGTGGAAGAAGAATACTTAAGGCAAGACGCCTCAAGGGGCGGCGGAGGTTGTGCCCCGGTTAGCCATACCCTTATGAAGGAACCTTGGGCTTTAACTAAAAGACCACAGTATATTCTAGTTTACCGCCGAGGAAGTACATACGCCGATAATTTAATTGTGATGAAAGTGTTACCCAACAGGTTGAGCTTGAGCCGGTATGGATTTTCAGTAACCAAGAAAGTAGGTAAGGCAGTTCAGCGCAATCGGTTGAAGCGCCTGCTTAGACAGATAGCACGTCTGCAATTGGTAAAGCCAGGATGGGACATCGTTTTTATTGTTCGGCCAGAAGCAGTCTCTGCTGAGTATCATCAAGTGGAGAAAACAGTAACCCAGTTGCTGGCCAAAGCACAATTATTACAGTAATGAAACAATTAGCGCTGGGATTAATTAAATTATACCAGACAACGATATCACCAGTTACTCCTCATTCCTGTCGCTTCCAGCCTACATGCTCTCACTATGCCTGTGATGCAGTTGTCAAATATGGGTTTGCTAAAGGTGGGTGGCTGACACTTAAGCGATTAGCTCGCTGCAATCCATTCTCTAAAGGCGGTTATGACCCTGTACCTTAGCTATTATTTGCATTGAAATGAAAAATAGAATATTAATTTGCCTCAGTATCCTTTGCTTTCTTGTCCTAGCACTAGGTGGTTGTATAGGGGGACAACAAAGGCCCTCAGGATTCTCAGGGGTTACTGCTCATGATGGAATTCTTTATTTAGGCTCCACAGATGGCAAAGTAATGGCTGTAAATCCCTCGGCTCGAGATCAAAACTTAGAGTTTCCTTCTTCCTCCGATGGGGAATGGTCTTTTATCATTACCACGCCCTCAAAAGGTATGTCGTGTGGTAGTTCATCTGCGCCAGACAGCATATATGGCATACCTGTAGTGGTTAATGATTTGGCTTGTGTTGGCACTTATAGTGGCAGAGTATTTATAGTAAGCCCAGAGGCCAGAAGCCAGAATTTAGATTTTCCCCAAGCCAGAAGTGGGGAATGGATTTATCCCCGAAGTGAGGATGTAATTGGGCCTATTGTAGGTAGCCCTGTGGTATCCGATGATACAATCTACATCTGCAGTTCAGATGGCAGGGTCTATGCCCTGGATGCGACCTACGGTGATGAGAAGTGGAAATCTGAGCAATTGGGCGAAAAACTATGGATAACGCCGGTGGTGGAGCAAGAAACTGTGTACGTCAGCACCTTTGATGGGCATATTTACGCTTTATCAGCCGAGGACGGTAGTTTGTTGCCATGGGATTTCAAAGCAGAGGCGGGATTTGTCTCCTCTCCGACGCTTTATGACGGCACTATATTTGTAGGCTCATTTGACCGCAACCTATACGCCGTTGACATAAGTGATGCTAAGCTGTTGTGGTCATTTCCCGGTGGCAATTGGTTTTGGGCCGCCCCCGTAGTTAAAAATAGCGTTGTTTATGCCGGATGCCTTGATGGCAAGGTTTATGCCCTTGACTCCAAGACAGGCAACAAATTGTGGGAATTTGATGCTGGAAGCCCGATTGCTTCTTCACCTGCTTTAACAGATGAGGCACTGGTGGTAGCTTGTGAGTCAGGCATGGTTTATATTGTTAATATAGAGACTGGTATCGGCAAGCAAGTTGGGAACCCTGATGACCCCCAAAATGTTGATAGAGCAACCATTGATGCTGTTATTCACGGGTCCCTGTGCACCCTGGATGGTATAGCCTATATTCGCGCTCAGGATAATGTCCTGTATGTTATAGATGTGGGTAAGGAGAGATTAATCTGGAAAGTTCCGTTGACTATTAAATAAGGATTGCGATTATGCCAAACCCGTGGTATTTAATTATACACGACCCCATACTTAATGGGTTAATTGCTTTATCTGGCATTTTACCCAGGGAAATACAGTTTGGTTTGGCCATTATTATCCTTACTATTGTGGTTCGCGTGATACTTACGCCTCTTACCCTGAGGCAGCTTCGTTCTACCCAGCATATGCAAGAGATGCAGCCCAAGATGCAGGAACTACAAAAGAAATATGCCAAGAATAAACAGAAGCTTCAACAGGAGACGATGAAACTCTACAAAGAGTCTGGAGTAAATCCTATAGGTTGTATGTGGCCCATGCTAGTCCAATTTCCTATCTGGATTGCTCTTTATCAATCCGTTATGAAAGCCCTAGCTACCACACCAGAGAACTTGCTTGCCCTATCCCGGCATCTTTATTCCTGGCAAATAGTAGGTCAGGCACTCCCCTTGAATAGCCATTTTTTGTGGCTTGATTTAGGTCAACCTGACTCCTTTTTCATCTTGGCAATTCTGGTTGGCGGCTCGATGTGGATTCAGCAGAAAATGACCACTCCCCCATCTACCGACCCAAGACAGCAATCTACAAGCAGCACGATGCAGATAATGATGCCATTTATGTTTGGCATGTTCTGTTTAATGTTTCCCAGTGGATTAGCCCTCTACTGGCTGGTTTCCAATATAATTACTATCGCAACTCAGTATTTCATTACTGGTGGCTGGGGTTACCTGAAATCTCCCTCCCCAACGCAATCAGGGGCAAGGCGAAAGAGTTAAAAGGCACCATGGAAGTGGCTTAAAGCCAAATCAGCATTGAGGCAAATCGTTAGGAGTAAGAAGTCAGAACATGGAAGAATTAGAGATAACTGCCAAGTCAGTGGAACAGGCGACTAAGGAGGCAGAAAAAAAACTAGGGATAAGCCGTGATCAATTTGAAACGGTGGTACTTAAAGAGGGCAAATCAGGGATTTTTAGGAGTGAGGAAGCTCTAATTAGAGTAAAGCCCCGAATTCCCCACCCAACTTCCCAGTTCAAGACGGAGGAACAAGCTGAAGGTGAGGATGTAGCCCGAATAGCTACAGAAGTCCTGGAGAAGTTGCTCAGCTTAATGGGGCTAACCGGGATGATCAGAACCTCCTCTGATGAGATACCGATATCCTTGGATATTGAAGGTGATGATTTAGGTATTTTGATCGGCAGGCAAGGTCAGACTCTAGCTTGCTTACAGTATATTGTGAGACTCATAGTAGCTGACCGGTTACAAGCCTGGTTGCCATTAAGCGTTGATATTTGTGGTTATAAAAAGCGCCGTTATGACTCATTGCAAAAACTAGCTCTGCGCTTAGAGGAGCAGGTAAAGTTGAGGCATCACGCCATAACTTTGGAGCCTATGCCGCCTGATGAGCGCCGTATTATTCATTTAACTTTGTCTAACCACCCTGATGTTGTCACCCACAGCATAGGCGAAGGCCAAGGTAGAAAAGTGGTCATTTCACTGAAACGAGGTTGACCCTATGTTTCATAAAGCAGGGAGCAGGGTAAACTTCCCCCAGATGGAGCAGCAGGTTCTTCATTTTTGGCAAGGACAGGGCATTTTTGAGAAAAGTATCCAGGCAAGGCAAGAAAAACGGCATTACGTTTTCTATGAAGGCCCACCTACAGCTAACGGTAGTCCAGGAATTCACCATGTGCTGTCGCGATTATATAAGGATGTCGTTTGTCGTTACAAAACGATGAGAGGTTATTGCGTGCTACGCAAGGCTGGTTGGGATACCCATGGATTGCCAGTAGAGATGGAAGTAGAAAGGTCTCTTGGTTTTAGCAACAAAACTCAAATCGAGGAATATGGAGTAGCTCAGTTCAACCAACGTTGTCGGGAAAGCGCGTTCCACTATATCAAGGAATGGCAGGCCCTGACTGAGCGTACTGGCTGCT
>CAZILT010000025.1:0-5631 GCA_964540185.1 uncultured Dehalococcoidales bacterium | reverse complement strand
AATAATTAAGATATGAATTATAGTAAAGAGGTAAAGGTCTCCTGTGAAGTGTGATATTTGCGGCAAAAGGGTTCAATTCGGGAATAATGTAAGCCACTCTAAGAAAAGAGTCAAGCGGCACTGGTTGCCCAATATTCATCGGGTTACCGTCACTATAAATGGGGAGAAGAGGCGGATTAACATGTGCACTCGCTGTTTTCGTACTCAATATAAAGCAGCTCATTAACTCACTGTCTCTCTAATCTTTTGCAGTGTTTGGCTTATTCCCCCTTTAGCCTCAAATACGGCTGTCCCAATTACGAGGACATTGCTACCTGCTTTAACTATGCTAGATGCGTTGTTAGCATTAATGCCTCCGTCGACTTCAAGTTCTATATTCGTTTTTCTGCTATCAAGCATGCTGCGCAAGCGACTTATCTTCTCCAGTGTTTCGGGAATAAAAGCTTGCCCACCAAATCCAGGATTGACGCTCATAATAAGAATTAAATCAACCTGAGGTATAATCTCTTCTATCGAGCTCAGTGGAGTAGCTGGGTTTAGAGATACTCCTGCCTTTATCCTTGATTCTTTTATCAATTGAATGATTCGGTGCAGGTGAGGACAAGCCTCAACATGGACAGTAATAATATTGGCGCCAGAGTTGATAAAGTGAGGAATGTGGCGTTCAGGCTGCTCTATCATTAGATGAACATCTAGAGGGAGGTGAGTCCAGGCTCGAATGGAAGCTATTACCGGGGGTCCAAAGGTGATATTAGGGACAAAATGTCCATCCATAACATCAATATGGATATAGTCAGCTCCTGCCTTAGTAGCCTCAGTAATTTGCTCACCGAGGCGAGCAAAGTTAGCGTTAAGTATCGATAGTGCTAGCTTAACTTGTTTGTTTTCCACCTTCATTTTCCAACAGCCTTTTGGCTCTAGTTAATGCTGCTGCTACTTGCTGAGGGGAGGTGCCACCAATGTTGTTTCGAGCGGCTACAGATGATTCTAAGGTGATATTATATACATCCTGGTCAAAGAGGGGGGAGAATCTGTGGTACTCATCCAGGCTAAGTTCTCCGAAATTCCTATCTTCAGTAGTAGCATATTCGCTGAGGTTAGTTATCGCGCTATGCGCCTCCCGGAATGGCAACCCCTTCTTCACTAAATAGTCAGCTAAATCGGTAGCTAACATGTAATCCTTTTTTATAGCGTCATGGATGCCCTTAGTATTGACCTTGATCGTTTTCACCATTTCAGCAAATACTTTCAGGCTGGAGTGCAACGTGTCTGCAGTATCAAAAAGGCCTTCCTTATCCTCTTGCATATCTCGGGCGTAGGCCAGGGGCAGAGCTTTCATGGTGGTTAGAATAGCCATCAGGTGGCCGTACACCCGCCCGGTTTTACCTCTAGCCAGTTCAGCGATATCGGGGTTTTTCTTCTGAGGCATAATGCTGCTGCCTGTAGTATAACATTTATCAATTTCTATAAAGCCAAACTCTGCTGATGACCATAGTATAATCTCCTCGGCTAATCGGGAGAGGTGCATCATAGTGAGAGCAGCCGATGACTCAAATTCTATTACGAAATCTCTGTCTGAGACGGCATCAAGACTATTAGTGCTTACTTTGCTAAAACCTAGTTCTTGGGCAACGAACTGACGGTCTATAGGGTAAGGAACGCCAGCCAGAGCTCCGCTGCCCAGTGGCAAGACATCAGTGTGTTTCAGGCAGTCATAGAATCTTTCTTTATCTCGCTGGAACATCTCGAAATAAGCCAGCAAATGGTGAGCTAGGAGAATTGGTTGAGCTTGCTGCAGGTGGGTGTAGCCAGGCATAATAATATCCTTATTTAACTCGGCTAGTTCGGCGAGTGAATGTTGCAAGGCTTTTAGTCCATCGACAGCTCTCAAGATTTCCTGTTTGGCAAAGAGGCGCAAATCCAAAGCCACCTGGTCGTTCCTGGAACGAGCAGTATGTAGCTTGCCAGCCACATCTCCTATCTTTTCAAATAATCTTGCTTCGATGTTCATATGTATATCTTCAAGCTCAGGCTTGAACTGAAATTCTCGCTGCTCAATTTCTTTGCCAATGAAGGACAACCCATCAATTATAGCCTTAGCATCGCTGTCAGCTATTATTTCTTGTTTTGCCAGCATCTTGGCATGAGCGATGCTTCCCCTGATGTCCTGGCGATACAATCGCCAGTCGAAGGGGATAGAGGCCACATAATTTCTCACTAAGTCGTTTTTGTCTCTCAGCATTAGCTTTTCCGGTGAAACAGTGATTGCACCTGGGCTTGGGTTCTCACTGGCAGCCCCCAAATGTGAATGAAGCCCGGGGAGGCACTCTGGTCGAATATATCACCCTTATCATAAGTAGCCAAACTATGACTGTAAAGGGAGTAGGGGGATTTTCTGCCTGCTATCTGACAGTTGCCTTTGTAGAGTTTGACTTTTACTATGCCAGTAACATATCTTTGGGAGCTCTTTACATAAGCAGCTAAGTCCTGACGAAGGCCGCTGAACCATAACCCGTTGTAGATAAGGTCAGCATATTCACTGGCTACCTTGCTCTTAAAACGAAGCTGTTCTTTTGTCAGCACCAGGTCTTCTAAGGCTTGGTGTGCTCTGAGCAACACTATGGCCGCCGGTGCTTCGTAGACCTCCCTTGATTTTATGCCCACTAACCTGTTTTCGATATGGTCAATTCTACCTACTCCATGCTCGCCGGCTAATTGGTGAATCCTCTGGAGAAGCATAACACCGTTCAAGTTTTCATTATTAACACTCACAGGGATTCCCTTTTCAAAACCAATCTCCACATGACCAGGCTGGTCCGGGGTTTCCTCAGGCCCTTTTGTCCAGGCAAAGATATTCTCGGGAGGTTCATTCCAGGGGTCCTCCAGCACACCGCATTCTATAGACCTTCCCCACAAGTTTTCATCAATGGAGTATGGGCTAGCCTTCGTGATAGGAACAGGGATATTATGTTGCTGGGCGTAGGCGATTGTTTGCTCTCGGGTCATATTCCACTCTCTAGCTGGAGCTATTACTTTGAGTTCAGGAGCTAGAGCAGCTACACTCACATCCAATCTTACTTGGTCATTGCCTTTGCCGGTACAACCGTGAGCTACGGCAGTAGCGCCTTCTTTCTTGGCTATATCCACCATAAGCTGGGCAATGAGGGGACGCCCTATCGCTGTGGCTAAGGGATATTGACCTTCGTAGAGGGCATCAGCCTGAAGAGACGGGAAGACAAAGGAGTTGACGAAGGATTTTTTAGCATCAATTACCAGTGCTTTTAGCGCTCCCAAATCAAGTGCTTTCTGTCTAATAGCTTCAAGGTCAGCCACATTGCCTATATCTACAGTGAGAGCGATAACTTCTGAGTCATATCTTTCCTTGAGCCACTTTATGGCTACCGATGTGTCCAGACCACCGCTATAAGCTAATACTGCTTTGGGTGACATTTCATAACCTCCCGATTTTGATATTTCGCTCAGTTAGAACACCTCTCAGGATATTGGTCGCCTCATCCACCTCCTTTTCAGTGATAATAAGGGGAGGCATAAACCGGATGGCGGTTGGTTTCACTTTGTTAATTAGCAAACCTCTCTCAAGACAAGCCATAGCTATCTCCTCAGCGATCTCATCATTGAATTCTAAAGCTATCAAAAGCCCCCGACCTCTCACCTCGGTAATAAAAGCAAACTGCTGCTTCAGACTCTCCAGCTTAGTCATAAAATACTTTCCTACCCGTTTAACTTTTCCTGGTATGTCGTGCTCAATGATATACTTCACAGCGGCATAGGCGGCAGCACAAGTTAAGGGATTGCCACCAAATGTGGAGCCATGTTCCCCGGGGGCGAAGACGGAAACGTCTTCTTTAGCTAAAAGGGCGCCGATAGGAACGCCACTGCCTAACCCCTTGGCCAAAGTCATTATATCAGGTTCAACCCCATACTGCTCATAGGCGAAAAGGGTGCCCGTGCGGCCAATGCCAGTTTGAATTTCATCCAGAATAAAAAGTATTCCTTTTTCATGGCACCAGCACTGTACTTCCTTAAGATAGTTGTCATCAGGTACATTAACTCCGCCTTCTCCCTGGATTGGCTCAAGAATAACGCCGCAAGTTCGCTCATTGGTTGCTTGCTTGATTGCCGGTACATCATTGTAGTCTACATTGATAAAGCCGGTAGGCAGAGGTGCGTATGGTTCCTGGAATTTACTTTGTCCTGTGGCTGCGGTCATAGCTAAAGTCCGCCCATGAAATGAACTATGTGTGGTGATAATCTCATAGGCACCATCGAGTTTGAGCTTCCCATATCTTCGGGCTAATTTCACCGCTCCCTCGTTAGCCTCAGCGCCGCTGTTGCAAAAGAAAATCCTATCAAGGCAACTATTCTGTATCAATAGTTGTGCCAGTTGTATCTGTGGAATGGTGTAAAATTGGTTTGATGCTTGAATTAAGGTTTTTGCTTGCTTTTCCAGGGCTTTAATCATCACGGGAGGGCAGTGTCCCAGGCTATCAACTGCCCAGCCGCCAACGAAGTCCAGATATTTTTTGCCCTGGTCATCCCAGACCCGGGTCCCCTGACCACGAACCAAGGTTAAAGGAAACCTTGTAAATGTTCTGAGAAATAGCTCTTGTTCTAGTCGCTGCCAATTATTTTGGTACAATGGTAGTTCCTCCAGCTTTGTTCCTCATCTCATCAAGTAGGGCATGAGCTACCGTGCCGTTGATGATCCGTGCTATAGGCACTGTGGTTAAGGCTCTGAGGCAGGCTTCTATTTTAGGAATCATTCCACCTGAAGCTGCGCCTGAGGTGAGTATCTTTCCCGCATCAGCAATATTAATCTTGGGTAATGTGTTACCTGCCTCATCATGTATGCCATCCACATCAGTTAAGAAGATAAGCCTATCAGCGCTTAACGCAGCCGCAATTTCTCCAGCGGCAGCGTCCCCATTAATATTAAGCAGCATTGTCCTGTTCCCAACTAAGCCAAAACTTACTGGTGCCACCACGGGCATATAGCCTTTTTCTAATAACATCCTTAAAGGGCTGGGGTCAACAGCCACAATCTCACCAACATAGCCCAGGTCAGGGTTCTTCATAGTTGCCCAGAGCAGATTGCCGTCGCTGCCGCTTAAACCGAGTGCCTTCCCTCCCAGAGCTTGAATGGCTACTACCAGTTCTTTGTTAACCAAGCCACCGAGCACCGCAGCCACTATCTTTAGACTTTCAGCATCGGTAACCCTTAACCCTCTTATAAAGCTGGTGGAAATACCAAGCCTGGCAAGCCAGTCAGAAACTGTTTGAGCGCCACCGTGAACCACAACCAGATGTACACCTTGCTTTTGGAGGGTCACCATGTCCTCTAAAGTGGTATCATGATTGCTTAAGGTGCTGCCGCCAATCTTAACTACAACAGTCTTCTTCCGCATTATGTTGAATAAGCGCTATTTATAGTAACATACTCCTCGGATAGGTCACAGCCCCAGGCGGTAGCCCTGCCATCCCCCAGGGTGAGACATACCCTGATAAGTATGTTATCATTGTTGCTCAAAGCCGTTCTCATTTTTTCTGTGTTAAAAGACATAGGACAACCTTGCCTCATGACACGGACGTTTTGCAAATAGACATCCAGTT
>CAZILT010000024.1:0-8864 GCA_964540185.1 uncultured Dehalococcoidales bacterium | reverse complement strand
GACAGAGGTTTGATTTACCAGGGAGAACGAATAATAAACTGGTGTCCAAGGTGCCAGACTGCTCTTTCCGACCTGGAGGTTGACCATAAGGATATTATGGGGCATCTGTATTACATGCGCTATCCGCTGGCTGATGAGGAGGGCTTTATCACTGTGGCTACCACCCGTCCTGAGACATTTTTTGGTGATACCGCTGTAGCGGTGAACTCAGAAGACAATCGCTACAAGGATTTGGTGGGGAAAAGCGTAATCCTACCCATCATAAATAAGAAAATTCCTGTCATCGCTGATGAAGCAGTTGACCCCTCTTTTGGCACCGGGGCACTGAAAATAACCCCGGCTCATGACACCACAGATTTTGAAGTAGCTGGACGGCACAATTTACCACTGGTAAACATTATGAACCCCGATGCCACCATGAATGAGAAAACTGGACCCTATGCCGGTTTGGAACGGTTTGCCTGCCGAGACAAGGTGGTGGCTGCCCTCGAGGACAGAGGGCTCCTGGAAAAAATCGAGCCTTCCATGCATTCAGTAGGGCATTGTAACCGCTGTCAAACCATGATTGAACCCACAGCTAGCCTACAATGGTTTATCCACACGAAGCCTCTGGCTGAAGCAGCTATTAAAGCTGCTAAAGATGGCAGTATCGCCATCATTCCACAGCACTTCACCAAGGTATATTTTGACTGGATGGAAAACATCAGGGATTGGTGCATCAGCCGGCAATTATGGTGGGGACACCGCATTCCAGTATGGTACTGCCAGAGCTGTGGCAAGTTAACGGTATCCGTAGACGAGCCTTTAACTTGCAGGCATTGTGGCTCAAATCAAATCATACAGGACACTGACGTCCTTGATACCTGGTTTAGCTCAGCGTTATGGACGCACTCCACATTAGGCTGGCCAGAAGATACCGAGGACCTCCATTATTTCTACCCCACCTCGGTGATGGAAACTGGCTATGACATTCTGTTCTTCTGGGTGGCTAGAATGATTATGCTGGGATTGGAAGATACTGGCCAAATACCCTTCTATACCGTTTACCTCCATGGACTAATTCGAGATGAAAAAAGCGAAAAAATGAGCAAACTGCGGGGAAATGTCATCAACCCCCTTGAGGCCATAAATAAATATGGCATTGATGCCCTTCGCTTTGCCCTGACTACAGGCAGTTGTCCCGGGAATGATGTAAGCTTGGGCAAAGGAAAGCTAGAGGCAGGCCGAAATTTCGTCAATAAATTGTGGAACGCCAGCAGATTCATCCTTCAGACTATTGATACTGAAGCACTAAAAGGCCAAGCTTTAGAAACAACGGAGGTAGGAAAACCGCAGTGTATGGAGGATCGCTGGATTCACAGTCAGCTCAATCGCCTTATCAACGATGTTGGCAAACTAATGGAAAGTTTCCAATTTGGTGAAGCAGAACAGCGAATCCATGAATTTACCTGGTCAAAGTTCTGTGACTGGTATATTGAAATTGCCAAGATACGCCTTCGTAACGATGAATCAGCGCCTTCTCCTCTGCCTCACTTAGGTAACACCTTAGAAAAAGTGTTGTGTCTTCTGCACCCTTTTATGCCTTTCATTACCGAGGAGCTATGGCAGAGATTAAAACAGCGTCTACCCAATAAAAGCCAGATGCCAACTTCTATAATGGTAGCCCCTTATCCTATTACCGATAGCGAATATGCTGACCCTGAAGCAGAACGAACTATGGACGTGGTAATAGAGATTATCCGCTCTATCCGTAATACTCGCGCCCAACACAAAGTGAAACCAACCAGGTGGATTGAAGCACGAGTCTATACCGATGAGCTTGCATCTCACATAGCCCTTCAGACTAAATTTATAGAAACTTTAGCTCGGGTTCGCCCCTTATTCATTCTTAGCCGAACAGAAAGGAAACCTGAACAGGAGAAGGCACTTGTTCTGGTACTGAAAGAAGCTGAGGTAGTTTTACCATGGTCCGGTATGGTAGATCCGCTTGCTGAAAAGGAGCGTTTAATAAAGCAGCAGGAGGTAACTCAAGCCAGGATTGCTCAACTTAATGCCAGGTTAAGGAATGATGCTTTTATCACTAAAGCGCCGACACATATCATTGAGAAAGAAAAGGGGAAACTTCGCACGCTAGAAGATAAACTAGCAAGATTGGAATTGGAGCTATCTCAGCTCGATTGAGAGATATTGCGGCTCCTTAACTTCATATAGTGGTGCAGCTTCATTAGAGCTTTCTTGGTATCGCTGGCTATACAAGATTTATCGCACCTCTTCAGGCGCTGCTTAAATAACCAGTAGGTAAATTCCTTAAGCTGCCCCACGCTTATGGATTTGCGTTTAGGATACCCTTTCTCTTTTCTAAAGGCCTCTAGCAGTTCCTTTTTGGTAGCGCCGTAGATGCGTCGATATACCTCGTCACTTATTTCCCCGTCCTTAGTTAAGCCCGAAGTTCGCCTGCCTTTGCGTATCTCTTCAGTTACAGCTAGAATCAGGAATTCCTCCACAAGGATACCGTAAAGATAGTTAAGATAAGCTTGATATTTGGCACTGCCAAGCAACTCTTTAAATTCATCGTTGGTCAATTCTATTGGTGGTCTATCGAAGAAAAGGAGGTCGATTTGCTCTTTCTCCGGGATAAGTCCATCAACCTCTTCACATAACCTCTCTGCCAGGACTAGCCAATCAAAAGCCTCATTATCAATGAGATATCGATAGTGCCGTTCATGATAATCCTCCTCAGGACTGACCCACAACCTGATAGCTTCAAGCAAAGCTAGATACCAATGTTTACCCTCAGCAATAGCCTGTTTTAGGTGTTGAATTGCCTGGATGTCACCAGTCTGGGAAGACACTGCATTCACCCTTTAAATACATCGTAATCTAATATTATATTCCTGTTATGTCGAGAGGTTCAAAGAAGACTGGCTAAGGGTGTTTAGCAACACCTTTTGTCATTCTGAGCCCTATGGGCGAAGAATCTTTTTTAGACTCTTCGCGGAGTTTATCCTGAGCAAGATTCTTCGCCCACTTCCCTCCCTCAGAATGACAGGAGGCGAAGGGCGCAGAGTGACATTTATTACTTATTAATAAACACTCTTACTTGTTAAACAACCTCAGGGCAATATCTGCCAGCTATTATGCCTGGCAAACTGGCGCAGGTTTTTGTCCGGGTAAGTTGCTACTGGATTACCCACCAGCTTCAATAAGGGGATGTCAAAAACACTATCAGCGTAAGCGAAACTCGATGGAAGGTCTATTTCTAACCCATTTTGACCGATATACTCTTCAAGCAGTTTAACTTTATTCTCACCGAAACACGCAGGTTTGATAGTCCTGCCGGTATATCTGCCATCAATTACTTCCAGCTTCGTGCCGACTACATTGGACACACCTAATTTCTGCCCCAAAATTTCTAACAACTCACTGGATGCGCCAGAAGCAATTATCACTACGTGTCCGCTTCGCTTATGCTTATTCAGAATATCAACAACATCCTGCTGCAACGTTGTGAGAATATAGTTATCAACTACCCATTGGAAGGCTTCCGAGGCTTCCTGCTTACTTAACCCCTTAAGGATGGTGCTGAAGTCCTCCGCCCACATAAGCATACACCTGGCCTCATTGAACAATTTATACTTACTCAGCAGCCATAAGAGTGAATGTGATAACAGGAAGGAAGATATTATCAGCCTCCTCTTCTTTTTGTGCCCGAAATAATATTTCTGAAACCCTGTCCAGACGTGGCTGCTGGTTAAAGTGCCGTCGAAATCGAAAATGGCTGCCGGTTTACCCATCTACTCCCTCCTTAAAAAAGGCAAGCACTTCTCCCAGAGGCAAGGTATTTAATATATGCTGCGGCTCACACCAGGCTCGTCGGGCTACACTGACCCCAAAACGCATGAAAGCCAAATGAGCCGTACTATGAGAATCGGTCTCGATAGCAAGCTTGACTCCCATCTCCCGGGCTCGAAAAGTGTGAACATCGTTTAAGTCAAGCCTGTCAGGCATAGCATTGACTTCCATGACTTTATTATTGCTAGCTGCCGCCCGGAAGATGGCTTCTAAATCTATAGCTACAGGCTCACGCTGGCCCAGGAGGCGACAGGTAGGGTGAGCTATGATATCAACATCTGGACTCCCAATAGCGCCTAGCACTCTACTGGTCATCTTTTCCTCACTTTGGTTCATGGCGGAGTGCACTGCACCGATAACTATGTCCAAATCAGACAGTATTTCATGTGGTAAATCAATGCTGCCATCCGCCCGAATATCAACCTCGATGCCGCTAAACACGCGGATACCATCTAATCGCTCATTAAGCGCCTTTATCTCGGATATCTGCCTCCTTAATCTTTCCGTATCAAGCCCATGAGCAATACCCAGTCCCACAGAGTGGTCAGTAATTGCAATATACTGGTAGCCCAATTTCTTAGCCGCCAAAGCCATCTCCTCAAGGGAGTTCTGTCCATCGCTCCAATCACTATGCATATGGAGGTCTCCCTTTATATCACCCAGCTCCACCAGCCTGGGTAAAGTCCCTTGCTCAGCTCTTTCCACCTCTCCCTGAGCCTCTCTTAGCTCAGGTGGAATATATTGAAGCCCCAGCCGATGGTAAAAGTCCTCCTCGACAGCAAATTTCTCCAGCTTATCTGTATCCACAGTGGTTATGCCATACTCACTCAACTTCAAGCCCTGCCTCCGTCCTTTCTCCCTCAGTGAGATATTATGCTGCTTGCTGCCGGTAAAATACTGGAGTAAAGAGCCGAAAGAGTCATGCTCCACCATCCGCAGGTCAACCTGCAGCCCTCCGGAAGCAATAGCGCTTGCCTTGGTTGACCCCTGAGCCAGAACCTGCCCTGTTTGAGGCAGAGAAACAAAGGTATCTATAACCTCTTTGGGATTATCGGCAGTGCCCATAAGGTCAATATCACCCAGCGTCTCCCTGAATCGACGCAGACTGCCAGCATAGGTCAGGTTCCTTACACCAGAAATAGGGCGGAGAGAGCCGAGGATTTCCTCTACGAGAGGCAAAGCTTCCCCGATGGGAATACGCTGGTGTTTGCGGCGCAGGGCTTGAATCTGCTGGAGGATATTGCCAGCGGTCTTGTCGCCCAGGCGAAATAGCCTGGCCACTCTGCCCTCATGGATTGCCTGCTCTAAAGCATCCACCGAGTTTATTCCCAGTTCAGTGGAAAGCTTATTAGCTGTCTTGGGGCCGATTCCCGGAATAGCCAGGAGATTGGTTATCCCCTCAGGGAACTCAGCCTTTAACTTTTCATAATACTCCAGCTTGCCTGTCGTCACCAGCTCAGTAGTTTTCTTGGCTATGGCATCGCCCACACCAGGGATGCTCCTCAAGTTCTCCCCTTCTTCAATCATGATGCTTATTTCCTTGGGGTAGTGCTCGATAGCCCGAACCGCCTTCTGGTAGGCACGAATCTTAAAGGCGTTCTCTCCTTTAAGCTCTAACAGGTCGGCGATATCACTGAATACATTAGCAATCGCAGTGTTTTTCATTGGTTCTTAACTCTCTCCCTAATCCAGTCCCAATCAGGATTGCCATGATTGAAGAAAGACTTGAAATTATCCGTCAGCCACTCGTAGTAATCATCCTCAACAT
The DNA here is from genome assembly GCA_964540185.1 of uncultured Dehalococcoidales bacterium. Classification (GTDB taxonomy): domain Bacteria; phylum Chloroflexota; class Dehalococcoidia; order GIF9; family AB-539-J10; genus CAZCKW01. The sequence goes on along the minus strand of CAZILT010000024.1, from coordinate 3,244 downwards.
ACTGGCAAAATGCTTCTACAAGCTGTTCCTTCGAAATACCCTCAGGAATTTCCAGCTCTATATCTTCGAACTGGCAATCAAGGAATTCTTCAATAACGTCTCTGTAAAGTATCTTTTGCCTTCTTGAGCTTATAAGTTTTTTCCTTGCTCTAGCAGTTGAATTTGCAGAGTGCCTTCACTAACCTATACTTCATAATTCAGCAAACTTCTTATCAATCTCGATTCTCAGTTCTTCGCCCACCTTTTGAAAAATGTCCAACAACTCATCATAGATGTTATTACTGGCAACAAAATTCCAGAATTCTTCACCTACTAAGACTTCACCATTCTCCAAATCATATAGCCCCTTCAATGTCCATCGCTCATAGGGTTCAGGATAGTAAGGATTATATGGAATCGCTAGCCGTGTAAAAACTTTAGCGTTCTTATCTTGACTAAGCCTCAGGGCGGTCCATCTAAGAAGTTTAAGTTTTAATGCTACAAACTCTTTCATATTAGGCTTTGCACTCGTAATATCAAAGTAATTCTCTGTACCTTCAATATTAACAAACAAATCTACTACCGAATCTGGGTCAACTTCGGCTTCCCCCTTCTTCACCTTTTCTTTGATCTGCTTAACTTCGCCCATCTTGTTTGAGGCAATCTCACCTTTCCTTAGTTTGTAGTGAACCTCAGTGATTAACCTCTCCGTTTCCTTATCTATTTTACCAAGTAATTTATACTGCCTTTCTGCATGGTTGTTAGCTCCTTTAGCCAAAATGGCTGCAACCTGCTCCCAAATAGACATACCAAAAGTAGTATTCATCGACTGGATGAATGAAAACATAGCACATCTGTCTTTACCAAGCAGCCTATAGTGGAAGGGCATATACACGCTTTCTGGTTGGTATGCGCCCAATTTATCACGCACTGTTTTGACAAGAAGTTCGGCTACCTTGTCCTTCGTCTCTACTGACAAAATCATATTATCTTTTCCTGAAGCAGAATATAGATTCGAAATATCTATTTGAATCTCTCTCGGTCCTCATAAGAACAGGCCGTTGAAATACATCCAGTAATTCGAATTCGCACTGTTCACCTATATCGGGATATAAATCAAACTTGTCGTTCGCTACAATAAAGACTAATGCCCCATCAATCAGATTCTTAGAAACATTTCTGAAAGTATCTACTATCCCTTGAACATATTCCCTTTTTGCATTCCCATTTTGTCCTTTAGTGGCAGGCCCTATTTCCAGTTCATCCTGCCTTGGGAAATCGAAAAGTTCATAAGCATATCTGTGTTGTTCATGATAATCGATGACGCCCACATAGGGAGGCGAAGTAAATATACCATTGATTCTTGAATCATCCGATAATTTAACAGCTCGTGAATCTCCTTGGATTATTTCAATAAAAGCGCCTGTTCTTAATCTATCGAATTCTTTTAGCCTTCTTATCGTGTCCCAACTGTAGCGGTTAATAAACTTCAGTGCCTCATTTATCGGTTCACAGTACCTTTTATGCTTGATACACCAGTAAGTTTTGCGGACCGCCTTCTTAGGGCGAGCCAAATCGTAGTGAGGTATAAGTCTTGCAGAGCGAGCCGACCTTGATAGAATCACTTCTAATACATCCTGATTTTTGTAGTTCTTAACTATACTTCTATAAAACAGGATTTCTTGTAAAGCGCGTTCTGAAAACCAATATTTTAGATATTCACTATCTGTCTCAAGTCTTTCTAGTTGTGGGCCAAAAAGGGGTTGGGTTTTATTTTGCAGATAATAACTGAAGGACTTTAACTTCGTTAATGCATCTTTGACTTCTGCTTCGACCTGGGGAATATTGTATTTTCTAGTCTTTACTTGCTGGATCAAGACATTGAAGGGCGACAACTCTATGCCAATCGAGTTCATGCCTAAAACATTTGCTTCTATAAGGGCTGTCCCTGAGCCTGAAAAAGGGTCAAGTATAGTATCACCTTTTTTGAAATATTTTCTTAAGAATACCTCTACCAGTTGAGGGATAAACTTGCCAAGATAGGGATGCAATCTATGCACATGCTTTGTCCTCTCAAATTCTCTTACACCGATAAAAGTCAGATCATTCCCTAGAATCTCAATATTTCTTTGGGTATCAGCCTTCCTCTCTATGATATCTAGATCTATTCCAAACTTTGCTGCTATTACTCTATTCGTATCAAGCATATTGTTAAATGCCCCTTCATTATCTCTTTATCTCCCGCAGCAATATTTGTATTTCTTGCCTGAGCCACAGGGGCAGGGGTCGTTACGGCCCACTTTCTTGCCTGCCACTACAGCTTGCTTTCTGGGTGGGGTTTCTTTCTTAATGCCGACATGATAAATGCTATGGACAACATCGTGCTGGATGTTAGCCAGAAGGCTATCGAACAGCACATGCCCCTCATTTTTATAGACCACAAGTGGTTGTTGCTGAGCAACAGCGCGCAGACCTATTCCCTGGCGCATATGCTCCATAGCGGTGAGATGTTCCATCCATAATCTATCAATGACACGGAGCATCACCAACCTCTCTGCCAGGCGCATGTTATTGGCGCCTATTTCCTGCTCCCGCTGGTCATAAAGCTCAGCAGCATAAGCGCTTAGCTTCTGTGTGATTTGCTTATCGCTAAGTTGTGATAAGCCATCACTCTTGAACTGTGGCGGCACCGGGAAGATGCGGGAGACATCCTCCATTAAGCCAGGTAAGTCCAGCTCGGTCAGCCTGTGGTCAAAGTGGGCATCCACCAGGCTTCTAATCTCGTCTTCAATCATAGACATTATATTCGCCTTAAGGTCGGCGCCGCTCAGGATTTTCTTTCTTTCAGCGTAAATCACCTCACGATGCTTATTGATTACATCGTCGTATTCTACAAGGTGCTTACGAATATCAAAGTGGTAGCCTTCTGTTTGTACCTGGGCGTTTGTCATCGATTTAGTAACCAGGGGGTGCTCAATAGGGGTATTCTCATCCATGCCAGCCCACTGCATAAGCCCCTTAACACGGTCGCCACCAAAACGGCGAAGGATTTCATCCTCCAGAGAAGCATAGAAGCGAGAGCTGCCCGGGTCTCCCTGCCTTCCCGCTCTGCCTCGAAGCTGGTTATCAATACGCCTGGCCTCATGGTGCTCAGTGCCAATGATATGGAGCCCGCCAAGCTCACCCACCTTGTTATGCCCCCAAAGCCACTCCTTTTGGTCTCTCCCCTCAGGATTGCCGCCAAGTATAATATCCACACCACGCC
>CAZILT010000023.1:0-2073 GCA_964540185.1 uncultured Dehalococcoidales bacterium | reverse complement strand
TAGGTATGGATGATATGAGAACTTGGCAGGAAGCGCTCAAAGATTATATGATAAGCAAAGGATATATCTAATAAGGAGGCATAGATGCCAGCCAAAGACAAGAAATTCGAAGCCAAATCCAATCAGCTGATACACGGAGTCCAGGTTAAGCAGCTAAGGTGGATACCTGATGAGCGAGGAAAGCTGATGGAAATGCTCCGCAGCGATGACCCCATGTTTGAGAAATGCGGGCAGGTATATATCACCACCTGCTATCCCGGCGTGGTAAAAGCCTGGCATTATCACAGAAATCAAAGCGATAACATGGTAGTGGTTAAGGGCATGGCAAGAGTTGCCCTCTATGACCAGAGGGAGGATTCCCCCACCAAGGGAATAGTCAACGAGTTCTTCATCGGTGAAGATAACCCCATGCTCATCCATATTCCCCAGATGGTTCTCCATGGCTTCAAAGCCTATGGCTCCCAGCCTGCCTATGTGGTAAACACCGTCACCCAGCCCTATAACCACCAACAGCCTGATGAATTCCGCATCGACCCCTTCGATAATGACATACCCTATGACTGGGCATTGAAGCAGGGATAAATGCGATGCTATTAAAGGAAAGAGTTTATAGCGCACATAACTCAGCAAGGTGCGTATCTTTTAAGGGAGGGGCGTAGACACAGCATATATCGAAAGGGTAAATACAGAACCCAAATTCCAAGGCATACGGAAATAGTTGACGAACTGGCAAGGAAAATTTGTAAAGATTTGAATATCCCGTTTGTTAGATAACCAAAATGGGAGGTGATGGAATGGAGTTTAGAGCCGTAGTTAAAAAAAGTGACGACTGGTGGATTGGGTGGCTTATAGACTTGCCCGGTGTAAATGCTCAAGAAAGAACCAAGGAGGAATTACTAGAGTCACTAAAAATTGGAGCCGAGGACATGCTTATGACACCTTTCGAGCTGGAAGAGGAAGGGGAATTGGTAACTATCAACGTAGGTTGAGCCACAAGCGAAACCCCTGGCTACGCAGCCTGATGAATTCCGCATTGACCCCTTCGACAACGATATACCCTATGACTGGGCATTGAAGCAGGGATAAACTCTGCCTTTTTAAGTCTACCCCGGGAAAATTACCACTTACCCATTGCACAAATAATAGTTTTGGGCTATAGTTACACTCCAATCGGAGTGTAATGCGAGACAAAGTCACCATCAAGATACCCAGGGAGCTTTATCACAGGCTGAGCCAGATGACAGAGGGGACTGGTTTTTCCAGCGTCACAGAATTCATTGTGTTTGTCTTGCGAAGTTTGGCCTCAAGCGGCAAAGTAAAGGTAAATGATAAGCTAAGCGCAGAGGAAGTAAGGGCTGTAAGGGAGACATTAAAAACACTCGGCTATCTAAAGGAGGAAGAATGAATAAGGAGAAAGAACCCAAAAAGGCTGTGTTTTTACCTGATGACCTCTATGAGAGGATAGGGCAAAGGGTGAATGGCACAGAATTCAAGTCGGTAGATGAATATGTGATATTCGTCCTGGAGGAAGTCCTCAAAGATGAAGATGAACAAGCTTTGAGTGAGGAGGAAGAGGAGGAGATTAAAAGAGGGCTTAAATCTCTGGGTTATCTGGAATAGGGATGCATACCTGAGGTTGCTGGATGCTGAGTGCTAATAGCTGGCGGCTTATGATATGGAAATAACGGTGACTTTATTTGCCATAGTAGCAGTCATTGCTCTTCTCTGTGAATACATGGATGCCTCCATTGGAATGGGCTATGGCACTGCTTTGAGCCCGATACTTATAATTATGGGCTTCTTGCCTTTGCAGGTGGTGCCATCTGTGTTATTGGGGCAACTTGTTGGTGGCGTTGTTGGAGGCTTTTTCCACCATAAAATGGGAAATGTAACTCTGGACTTCAGACGGGACAGAGCCATAAGGAAACGATTGGGTAGGTTAGGCTATTTGCCAACCTCCATCGATTCAAAGGTTATTTATATTCTTGCCGTTTGTGGGATTGTAGGAGCACTGGCGGCTGTGTTCTTTGCACTTAACATTCCGTCAGTTGCTCTAAAAATTTACATAGGGGT
>CAZILT010000022.1:0-3571 GCA_964540185.1 uncultured Dehalococcoidales bacterium | reverse complement strand
TAAACAGCATATCTTCGGACAGTGAAGTTTTTCCTGCTCCAGAATGTGAGAGTAAGGTAAGGTTGCGAATGTTTTCAAGAGAAAATTGTTCCATCAAATACCACCTACTTCCATAATTTATTTTTGGAAACGCTTATCAGTATTATAGCTTTACTGGTATTTATCAGCAAGTTTATTATAGAATTAAATTTAAAGAATTGATTGAGCAAAACGTATTGATTATGATAATATATAGAGTGTTTGTGTGACTCTGCATTATGATAAACGGAGGGATCGCATAGTGGCCTAGTGCGGGCGCCTGCTAAGCGCTTGCTCCGGGAAACCGGGGTCGTGGGTTCGAATCCCACTCCCTCCGCCATTCAGTCCTATTTAACATTGCTCAGCCGCCGCTTTAGATAGTCAATCATCTTCACCGGAGTAGGGTCAGTGCCATAAAGCAGCGCTAAGTAATAGCTAACCCAGTCACCAAGAAACACCAAGCTCATCATCTGAGTTAAATCATCCTCACCATGGCTGTCGATAACCTCATGTTCCACCCCAGCCTTTCCTAGGATTTCACTGGTTATTTGGTAGCGCGCCAGGATTCTGGGATGAATCGAAGGGCACCGTAGTAGGATTACATATATCTTGCTCGCCATCTCCGGGGGAAACTCATAGCCAACCACAGCATTGTGGTTAAGTTCAGAGAACGTTTCATAGAATGCCCAACTTTTGCTGTTCTCATTGAGTTGACCCTTCCACCTTCGTGCTACTGGAGAAAGTATGTCAGCGCCATAAATAACTACCAGCTTACCGAATAGTTTCCTGGCTAGCTGTTTAGCTGGATTAAGAGATGTTGCTACATTTTCTGCCAGATTATGTAAAAGCGTCTCCAGCGTTTGGGCCATTCCTTCTAGCTGGGCCGATTTATCCTCCAGAAAGCCCAGCTTACAAAGTAAAGCCACGAGAGGGATGAAGCTATAGCCAAGAGCAGCACGGGGTTGGGAAACATAATCTATGGTGAAAACAGGCACCCCATTATCTGCGGCCAGCTTCTCTAATTTACCGCCAGTGGTAACAGCTAGCTTTTTGCAATCTGTCTTTAGCGCCTGCGTAAATGCGCATAGACTTTCCTCTGTATTTCCTGAATAGCTTGAGGCGATGAGCAAGGTTTTGATGTCTACAAAGGCGGGCAAGTCATAGTCACGATTGACAAATACCAGTGGTTTATTCAGCTTAGAAGCCAGGCTGCGCAACAAATCGCCGCCAATGGCTGAGCCGCCCATGCCACAGATAACTATCTTATCAATGCTGGAAAAATCAGCGGGCAAAATAAACCCACTGGCTTCCAGCCAGGCCACCCGACACTGCCGTGGTAAATCACGGATATAATTCCTCATTCCTTCCGGGTCATACTGCTGATATATTTCTTGGTTATCAATGTCCATCATATTTCAAACTCCTATCAGCCTCCTGCCTTCATCCAGCAGCTTTCTTACTTTCTCCACACTCTCAGCTTCGGCATAGAGGCGAAGCAGTGGCTCTGTGCCCGAGAAACGAATAAGCAGCCAGGATTCATCGGCAAGAAAGAACTTAAACCCATCAGCGGTATCCAATCCAGTCACTCTAATGCCAGCAATGGTATCTATAGAACCAGCAGTGAGTTGGTCCACAATTGCCTGACGCTTACCTTTGATGATATGGCAGTCGATGCGTTCATAGTAGTGAGTGCCAACTTTGCTATAGAGATAATCCAGGAGTTGTGATAGCGTTTTCCCTGTTTTTACTATAAAATCGAGAAGATAAAGCCCAGCGAGGATACCATCTCTCTCCGGGATATGACCGCGGAACCCATATCCACCACTTTCCTCACCACCGATAATTGCGTTTTCCTGCAGCATTAGAGGAGCGACATATTTGAAACCCACTGATGTTTCATAAACAGGAACATCAAAAATCTGCCCTAACTTAGAAATCATGCTGGTGGATGTTAGCGTCTTAATCATGGCACCTCGCTGGTGGCGAATTTCCAAAAGGTAGAGACATAGCAGAGCGAATACTTGATGTTGATTTAAAAAATTTCCCTTCTCATCTATAATGCCAATACGGTCGGCATCTCCATCAGTAGCCAGGCCAACATCAGCCTTTTGACTCACCACTAACTCAGAAAGCCTGGTCAGATTTTTAGCAATGGGCTCCGGCTGGATTCCGGGGAACAAAGGGTTTCTCTCGGAGTTAATTTCAGTAAGCTCCATATTCCCACCTTGAAGGAGACTGCTGAAATAGCCAGCGCCAGCGCCATACATGGAGTCAACGATCACTCTTAGATTTTGCCTTCTCATCTCCTCCATATCTATGAGTTCAGTTAGACGTCTAAAGTAAGAAGGAGCGGGATCCAGATAATCAATTAGCCCTCTCCTCACTGCTTTGTCCAGGGCAAGCCTTCTTACACCCTCTCCCAGCCCGCTCCCTTCAAGAGGGAGAGTTTGGATGAGGCGAACAATGTTTTTCTCCAATTGGGAGGTAACCTCATCTGAAGCGCTAGCACCTTCCTGAGATTTATACTTGAATCCGTTCCATGAACCTGGGTTATGGCTGGCAGTGATGATGATAGCGCCAGCAGCTTTAGTAGCGGGAACAGTATAGCTCACCACTGGCGTAGGGGTGGGTTTCAGGCACAGATGGACTTTAATATTGTTGCCAGCAATCACCTCAGCAGCAGCAGCAGCAAAATCCTCAGAGGCGAAGCGAGTATCATAGCCAATAACCAGCCCTCTCTGATTGAGTCCGCTTTGTTTAAGGTAATCTGCTACCCCCTGAGCGCAAATACGCACATTGTCAAAGGTGAAATCCTCAGCAATAACCCCCCGCCACCCATCAGTACCAAATTTAACTGCAGTTTTAGACATAACAAGAATTCCTTTTAACTCCTAGATTGTAAAGGCTAACGGAAGAAAAGACAACCTAATGAATAGAAGAGGCTCATCAGTTGGTGCCAAATGTCACTCTGCGCCCTTCACTTCCTGTCATTCTGAGCGTAGCGAAGAATCTTGTAACGCTCAGGGCAGGCTCCGCGAAGAGTCTACAAGGGATTCTTCGCCCGTAGGGCTCAGAATGACAAGTAGGGTTGTCAATCACTCTAACAATCTATGGCTATGGGTTAATTGGTTTTAGGAAAGTCAGTATTCGTTCCATTTGGGTTGTCGCTTATTGAGAAATGCACTAACTCCTTCCTTAGCATCTTCGGTACTGCAAAGAGTAGTAAACTCATCAGCTAAGTAAGTCGCAGCCTCATCGTAGCACATATCCAACATTTTATAGAAGGAGGTTTTGCCCATTTGGAGAGCAACGGGATTCTTACTCGACAGCTTTTGTGCCACATTCATGGCTGACTCTTCTAGCTTTTCAAAAGGCACTACTTTGTTCACCAGTCCAATCCTGTGTGCCTCCTTCGCATCGATAATGTCTCCAGTTAACAGAAGTTCCATGCTCCTTTTCTTGCCCAGACAGCGTGACACAGGCGCCGAGGGTCCAAAGCAATAAAGGCCTACGTTTATAGCCGTTGTCCCGAAGCGTGCATCTTCACTGGCGA